>JAONBD010000047.1 GCA_028376765.1 Candidatus Kapaibacterium sp. | reverse complement strand
ATACTAGATTCTTCAATCGGACTGTCGTCCTCTTTCTGAATGACGAACTAGTGAAAAAATGGAAGGGTGAGGACTTTTAAAAAGCGAAAAAGTGTTACCAAGTGTTACCAGTTCTTTGAAAATGTAAAGTAGTTTAATAGAATTTTAAGCAAAAAAAAGCTGAATATTTTTGGAAATATTCAGCTTTATAAGAATTTTCAAGTATCTTTACTTGCAGGCTGCAAAGCCATTGTCGAGGTCTTCGATCAAATCTTTTAAATCTTCGATCCCTACAGATAGTCTGATTAAATTGTCTGTTAATCCAATTTTTTCTCTTTCGGCTTTTGGAATTGAAGCGTGAGTCATAATAGCAGGATGTTCGATTAATGATTCAACACCACCAAGTGATTCCGCCAAAACAAAAAGGCTAACATTTTCTAAAAATAGCCTAGAGTTTTCTATTCCACCTTTAATAAAAAATGTAATCATTCCACCAAAGCCAGACATTTGAGATTTTGCAATGTCGTGCTGAGGGTGTGAAGTCAATCCTGGGTATGTTACTTTTTCGACTAGCGGATGCGATTCTAAATATTTTGCAACTTCCATTGCATTTTCTTCATGTTTATCCATCCTAACCGCTAAAGTTTTAACTCCACGAAGTACTAACCAAGAATCGAAAGGAGACTGATTAGGGCCGATTGAGTTTTGGAAGTAAAGCATTTTATCGTAAAGCTCAGAATCGTTGGTCATAGCAGCACCAGCAACAACATCACTATGTCCATTAATATATTTTGACATAGAATGGTAAGTAATAGTTGCTCCTAAATCGAGTGGCTTTTGGAAATAAGGACTCATAAAAGTATTATCTACAACAGACACAGCATTAACTTGGTTAGAAGCTTCTGTCAATGCAACAATATCAGATATTTTTAAAAGTGGATTTGTTGGAGATTCAAGCCAAAGTAAGGCTGGCTTTTTTTCTTTGACTAACTTAATAGTAGCTTCAGTATCAGTAGTATCAGTAAAGATAAAGTTGTATTCGTGATCGATTACAGTATTGAAAAGTCTGAAAGTACCACCATAAATATCATCACCACAAATAACGGTAGCACCTTTGGGTATGCATTGCATAATAATATGTGTTGTGGACATACCAGAAGATGTAACCATACAGTGTTTTGCATTTTCTAAACTAGAAAGACATTCCTGAAGTCTTGATCTAGTAGGGTTGTGAGTTCTAGAGTATTCGTATCCTTTGTGCTTGCCCGGCGAGCTCTGCACATAGGTAGAAGTTTGATAAATAGGGGGTGAAACAGCTCCAGTAGATTCGTCTGGTTTGTTTCCAACATGTAAAGCTTTAGTAGAAAATCCGTGATTGCTCATATTTATTTTAATATTTTTTGTGAGAAATTATACCAATTTACAAAATTAGAAGTGTTTTGTAGTAATAATTGAAGAATAAAAAATAAGATTGATAAATTTTCCGTAAGTTTGCATTTTACTAAATAATTTAAAAGCATATACTTGACGAAATTCAACGAATTCGGCATCTCAGGGAAATTGCAGAAAGCAATTAGCGAAATGGGATTTGAGAACCCCACCGAAATACAAAAAGCTGTAATCCCACAGTTAATAGAAAACGATATTAATTTAATAGGCTTAGCCCAAACAGGAACTGGTAAGACAGCAGCCTTTGGATTGCCGTTAATTGAAAAGATTGATTTTGATGAAAGATCAGTTCAAGGTCTTGTGTTGGCACCAACAAGAGAGTTGTGTCAGCAAATAGCCGAACAATTACAGCAATTTTCAAAATTTGAAAAAGGGTTAAACATGACCGCCGTATATGGTGGTGCTGCTATTCAGCAACAAATGCGTTCTTTAAAGCGACCAAATCAAATAATAATAGCTACACCTGGTAGATTAATTGATTTGATTAAAAGAAAAGCAGTTAGGCTGGACAAGGTTAAATATCTTGTCTTAGATGAAGCTGATGAAATGCTAAATATGGGATTTCAAGAAGAAATTGACCATATTTTAAGCTATACACCAGAAGAAAAACTTACTTGGTTATTTAGTGCAACAATGCCTCCAGAAATCAAGAAAATAGTTAGAAAATATATGAAAAAGCCTGTTGAAGTTAAGGTCAACAGAGGTAAAGAGATGAATAAGGATATTGATCACCAATTCCTTATCGTTAACAATTCCAAAAAATACGATGTGCTGATAAGAGTACTAGAAGCAAATCACGATATTCGTGGAGTGATATTCTGCCGAACTAGATTAGATACTCAAAGATTAGCAGAAAAGTTAGTTAAAGATGGTCTTAAAGCAGATTCAATCCATGGTGATTTATCGCAAAGCCAAAGAACAAGGGTAATGGAGCGATTTAAAAATGGTTCTTTACAACTATTAGTTGCTACAGATGTTGCTGCACGTGGTATTGATGTTAATGATTTATCGCATGTAATTCATTACACTATTCCAGAAGACAACTCTTATTATACCCACCGTAGTGGTCGTACTGCACGTGCTGGTAAAAAAGGAATATCTCTAGCATTAGTAAGCAATAGAGATAAAGGTCGTTTGTTCAGAATGGAAAAGCAGCTAGGAATTAGATTCTCTAAGATGGCACTACCTAGTAGAGAAGAGATCATGCAAGGTCATATCGAAGCTTTCTGTAATAGAATATTAGACATTGAATACAAGGGCTTTTTAGAGAAAAAATATGAAACTCAAGGTATAATAATGCTTGAGCATTTATCGAAACAAGAGCTAATTGCTAAAGTTTTGATGATGGAAATTGGAAAGCTTAAAAAGTAAAGCAAAATAATTTTAAGAGTATAGAAAGGTAGAATATTTCAATAAATATTCTACCTTTTTTTTGATTACAATTTTGATGCTTGTTTTATAGAATCACGGGTGTTTCTATATTTATTGACATAGCTCATGTGCTGCGAATTGGTTTCAGAAAAGTAATGTTTGCCAGAGCCGTCACCTTTTGCTACCATAAAAAGATAGTTATGTTGTGCAGGGTTCAAAACAGATTCGATAGATCTTTTACCTGGATTGTTAATAGGACCAGGTGGTAAACCAGTATATAAATAGGTATTGTAAGGGTTATCTATTTCCAAGTCTCTATATAACACCCTTTTTTTTCTTCCAAGAACATACTGAATAGTTGGATCAGCCTGGAGTCGCATTCCTATTTTAAGTCTATTTTGATAAAGACCTGCTACTATGGAAGCTTCGCTTTTTAGCGGTGTTTCTGCTTCAACAATCGAAGCTAAAGTAATTACTTGATGCTTTGTTAAGTTTATTTGGTCTAATTTTATTCGATTTTTTTTATCCCAAATATTTTTATTTGCATCGAGCATTCTATCTATTACATTTTCTGCCTTTTCATAAAGAAAAAATTCGTAGGTATTTGGTAGTAAATACCCAAGTACGTTGCCACTTTCAATACCTCTTGTCTTTAACAATGAATCTGAATAGGCTAGTTCAAGAAATCGGGTTTTATCTGTTTTAATCGGATCTAATAAATCTGATATTTCTTCGATTGATAATCCCTCTGGAAAAGTAACTTTAACTGTTCTTAACCTACCACCCTCATATAATGCAGATAGTATTTCTCTATTACTTGTATTTGGGGGGGAATTTATAATAGCCAGCATAGGCAAATTTATTTTCATACTTAGAGTAGTATTTCATTAAATATTGAAAGAGCCAATTGGGTTGCAAACCACCAAAAGCATTAACTTTACCGATTATCGACTTATTGGATGTATTTATCGGAATCTCTAATGTAATGGTATCCGCCAATTGTAAATTTTCATCAAGTTTTTCGTTTATGTAAAGGTAACCACCACCAAGGGAGATTACAATAAATAATAAAAGTAATATAAATATATACTTGAACATTTAGTTTTTCTTTCTGAATACAAGTGATATCGGAGTTCCTTCAAAGTCGAAGTTCTCTCTGATTTTTCTTTCAATAAACCTTTTGTAAGGAGTTTTTAAATATTTAGGATTATTTAGAAAAATTGCAAATACTGGAGGATCTACATTAACTTGTGTAAGATAATTTACCCTCATGTCATAGCCTCTTGAAGATGGCGGTGGTGTTTGTTCAAAGAAATGAGAAAGAGTGTCATTTAGTTTTGAAGTAGAGATTCTGTTCATCCTTCTAGCTTGAATTTCTTTTGCATCATCAAGTACTTTATTTATTCTTTGCTTTGTAATTGCCGAAATAAAAATCACGGGAACGTAATCGAATGTTTGAAGCATTCCTTTTATTTCTTTTCGGATTTGATGAGCTGTAAATTCATCTTTACCTTCAAGAATATCCCATTTATTAATTGCTATTATTATGCCTTTCCTAGCTTCTTCTATTTGAACAAGGATTCTTT
Organism: Candidatus Kapaibacterium sp.; assembly: GCA_028376765.1. Taxonomy (GTDB): domain Bacteria; phylum Bacteroidota; class Ignavibacteria; order Kapaibacteriales; family UBA2268; genus JAJRPT01. The sequence goes on along the minus strand of JAONBD010000047.1, from coordinate 6,101 downwards.
TATCTTGGTCTTCTAGCCCTCTTGTGGCATCTATCATTAGTACGCCAACATCACATCTATCTATCGCCCGAGCTGTTCTTACGGTCGACCACATTTCGACATTTTCATGAACTTGGGCTCTTTTTCTTAGCCCAGCAGTATCAATTAACACTATGTTTTCGCCATGATACTTTATTGTTGAATCAATTGAGTCTCGTGTTGTACCAGGGATATCGGTCACAATCATTCTATCGACACCTAGAAGAGCATTTGTTAAGCTCGATTTCCCAACATTTGGTCTTCCTAAAAATGCAATTTTTAGATCATCAGTTTCTTCTTCTTCAACATCACTAAATGTTGAAGTGACTATATCAAGAAAATCTCCAGTACTTCTACCATTTACTGCGGAAATAGGAAATGGTTCGCCAAGCCCAAGGGAGTAAAATTCATAACTATTATGGTCTGCCATTTCATTGTCACATTTATTGACAACAAGAACAATCGGCTTTACGGAGTTTCTAAGTATTACAGCAAGATCCTCGTCAAATTTTGTTGATCCAGTAATTCCATCAACAACAAAAATAATGGTATCAGCTTCTTCGATAGCAATCATCGCCTGCTCTCTGATTGCTTTTTCAATTTTATCTTCACTGCCAGGAATAAACCCACCTGTGTCGATTACGTCAAATTTCTTACCGTTCCATTCAGATTTACCATAAACTCTATCCCTGGTTACACCAGGTGTATCCTCTACAATAGCTAATCTTGCTCCAATTAATCTGTTGAACAAGGTAGATTTACCCACATTCGGTCTTCCAACAATCGCTACTAAATTCATTAATTATCTACCTATTCCTTTGTATATAAGCTTATCTGTAGTCATAAAGCTATCATTAAGACAGTTCTTTCCATCAATAACTACAGTTACATTTTTTTCTAATAATTGTTCTATTTTCATTTCAGTAAATTCTCGATGATTACTAGAGATAACTACAGCAGTTGAGTCATCTAATATTTCATCTAAAGAGTTATGAGTGCTAATTTCCAGAAAATATGGATCAAAAATGTTAAGACTCACCCCTCTTTGGAGCAATAAATTTTGAATTTCAATTGCTGGACTTTCTCTTAAATCTCCAACGTTTGCTTTATAGGACATTCCTAATAAAGCAACTTTGGTTCCTTTAAGAGGGAGACCTAATTCGTTTAACTGGATAGAAAGTTGTTCCACAGTATAGTGTGGCATGGAGTTGTTAATTTCCCTAGCCAACTTTAAAAACTTATGATCAAATCCACTTTGTTTGGCTCTTTCAATTAAATAATATGGATCTACTGGAATGCAATGACCTCCAACACCACAACTTGGGTAATGTGCCATAAAAGCAAAAGGTTTATTTGCAGCTGCTTTTATAACAATATCTAAATTAATACCTAGCACATCAAAAGATTTTGCGAGTTCATTAACAAAAGCAATATTAATATCTCTAAAAGTATTTTCAATGATTTTAGTTGCTTCAGTTGTTTTTAAATCGGGCATTTCATTAACTACCCCAGAGATAAATTCTCGATATAGGTTTGCAGCTTTATGAGTAGCAGTTTGGCTTGTTGATCCTATGTTTCTTGGGATATTATAAACATTCCATTTTTCGTCTCCAGGATTTATTCTCTCTGGGCAATGTGCTACATCAAAATCGGCATTAATTTTCAAACCAGTTAATTCTTCTAAATATGGAACTGCAATTTCATCGCAAACACCAGGATTGATTGTTGATTCTATTATTACAATTTGACCTTTCTTAAGAAATTTACTAATTGTCTTTAAAGCCGACTTTACGGGGTCGAGATTAGGTGTGTAGCCATCTATAACAGGAGTTGGCACACAAACGATATATATATCGGAACCATCCATAATTGCATCATCACATGATGCGTCAATTTTTATAGATTTTATATCTTCTTCAGCTTGTGAATCGTCAACAGGGGACTTTCCAGATTTTATTAAGTCAATTTTTTTTTGACTTATATCATATCCTTTAAGTTCATGCGATGTCTTCTTTGCAATAGCACATGCTAAGGGGAATCCGACATATCCAAGTCCTAAAATTGTAATTTTCATTGAGTAAGTTATTTTTATTCTGATTTTAATTTAACGCATTCGGAAGGAAATTGTTAAAACAATAAGAAAATTAAGAGCTAATATTGATATATTTGTAATTAGCAAAAATGAAAACTTCAATTTACATATTATTTCTGATAGTATTTTCAATAAAAGGCTATTCTCAATTTGTGATACCAGATACTAAGGTATCCAGAGGTGATATTTTTGAATTGCCAATTTCTTGGGCTGGAACTACCAGTGATTCAAATTATTATAGTTTTAAATTAAAATATGATCTTAACATGATTGATGTGAAATTAGTCACTGTTGAACCAAAAAACAATTCAAACTTTGGATTTGACTACCAGATTGTTTTAGATGAAAATCAATCTTACATACAATTTGATGGGTCTACATTCCAAGAGCCTTTTAATGCAATAATTGAGCTTGAAGCTCTAGCAGCCTCTGATACAATTACTTATTTAGAAATTGATTCGTTGAACCAAGAACCATATAACTTTGATAATACTGTATCTAGTATATTTATTCCAGACCCATTAATTTCTAGCGAACAAAATTCAGTTGGTGAGCCATATCCAAATCCATTTTTTAATCAATTTAAAGTCAATATATCCATAAATGAATCTGTTGATTTCAGTGCAAAAATATTTAATTATGAAACTAGTTTAATAGCATTAGAAGATAAAATTAGCGGTGTTGAGATGACCCTGCTTGATGAAAATTCTAACCCTGTTAGCTTTGGTAACTTAAATATTGGGGAATATCAATTGCTTGTAAATGTCGATGATACATATTTATCTAATGGATTTTATTTTTTAGCTTTGAATATGAATGGTACATTAAGCTACAAGCCAATTATAATGGAAAAATAGATTGAAGTTATTCATTATAACTATATTATTAAGTATTAATATCTTTTGCCAAGAAGTCGATCAAAAGATTTTGGACGATTTGAAATCTGAAGCAATTCAAAAGATTGTAAAAAATCCTGATGGAAAAGAATTTTGGCTTTGCTTTATGAGAAACCATACGGATTCTCCAACCCCAAACGAATCAACTAAATTAACCCTAAAGCTATTTATTACTTCAGATTATGATGCTAATGTTACCATTGAAATTAAAGCCTTGAATCAAAAAACCAATATTTTTGTACCAAAAGGAACAGTCAGAAATGTTGAAATAAACAAACTAGCACAAGTTAAAAGCTCCGAAGTTATTGAACAAGGACTTGCTGTTCATGTTCAATCCGATAATCCTGTAAATGTTTATGGACTGAATAGAAGAAAATTAACAACAGATACTTTTTTGGGCTTACCGGTTGGAGTATTAGGGAAAGAATATCTCGCAATAGGTTATAATATTGCAGTACAGCTAACATCACAATTTGCCATTGTAGCAACAGAAAATAATACTGAAGTAACAATAATTCCTAGTGTAAAAACTGCAAATGGCGTGCCTGCCGGTCAAGAAATTTCGGTTGTACTAAATAAAGGGGATGTTTACCAGGTGGCTTCAGCACCTAAAGTAACTTCACAGAATAGAGCAGATTTAACAGGTTCTTATATCAAAGCTAATAAAAAGATTTCTTTTTTTAGCGGTCACCAGTGTGCCTATGTCCCTGATAATGTACATGCTTGTAATCATTTGGTGGAGCAAGTTCCTCCAATAAATGCTTGGGGAACACATTATTATATTGGAAAACAGAAAAGAAGATCAAAATATACTTATAGGGTTTTAGCAAGTAAAAATGACACTAAGATCTTTGAAAATTACAAGCTTTTAGCCACCTTAAATACTGGGCAATATATTGAGCGAACATCAAATGATGATGTTCAGCTAACAGCATCAAACCCAGTTCTTGTTTCACAGTATTCGCAGGGTTTTAGAAACGGTGATTCGATAGGTGACCCTATGATGCTTCTAATTAGCCCTACTCAGCAGTTCCTTACTAAATATAGATTTGCTACACCAGTAAGTGGTGCTTGGCAACATTACGTCAATATTGTTGTTCCAACTTCTTCTCTTAAATCAATTAAGCTAGATGGCAAACCAATCCCTAGAAATAAGTTTAAACGCTTTGGAACTTCACGTTATTCAATTTCTTACCTAAACGTAAAATTTGGGACACATGAACTTACAGCTGATGAACCTTTTGGTATGAGCAGCTATGGGTTTGGATATGATGATAATAAATTTGATGCCTATGGAAATATAGGTGGGCAATCATTTTTTGATTATCAACCAACACCAGATACATTAGCTCCAACTGCAGAAATAGTAAAGCAAAATAAAATTTCTAATTTGTTAATTAGAGATGACAGGGTTAACGATCTAGGGCTTGCCCAAGTAAAAGTATTAGTTGCCTCCAACTTTAATTTTAAAGAGGAGCAAATAGAAAAAGGAACGCCACAAATTGCAATGCAAATAAGTGTCGCTGATCCAAGTAAACCTGGTTCAGTTACTGTAAATACTACTGATGAAGCAGGAAATACTCAAAAATATACCGTTTGCTATAGCTTAGATCCTAAAACTGGAACTTTTAGATATTATCTGAACGAAGGTGAACAGCAATGCGAATTAAACCCTAATTTTTCAATTTCGATATTTTCAAAAAATAGCTATTTGAACCATAGTGCCGACTTTTCAAGTTCAGGTGCACTAGAAACACCAGGTAATTTTAATGATGCCACTGACTTTAATTTTGGTTTTGGGGGTGCTTTGTCCTATGGTATTTTACCAAAAATGAACTTAACCGCAAGATTATATTTTGATAAATTTTCTGGGGTTTTAACTGCTCCTGATACTATTACTTCAAACAGAAGAGTTGGCTTGGACTTAATCACAGTGCAAGAAGCATCTGATATTGAAATAAACTCTTGGAATTTCAATTTTGGTCTTTCAATGGATTATTATTTTAATAGCAGGTTTTATGTGCTAAGCGGTCTAAGAATGAATGTTATGATGGGTAATAATTTATTTGCTCAGCGAAGGCTTATTATTCCTAACAATTTGAATTATACACAGACCGAGACAGATTCTAAGTTATTTGATTCAGATGGAAATGTATTAAACCAACTAGATTCATTTTCAGGAGTTGGTTTTGGAGGTTTTGCTGGGGTTGGCTTTAGCGAAAGAGTTTATAATGATTTTTCAGTTTATTCCGAATTAATTTTTGATTATCAATTCAATAATTTGATTTCTGATGGGTCTTGGGATTTGTGGCAATTTTACATTAACCTTGGAATAAAACATCCTTTATAATGATTTTAAAACTTTTTATAATCCTGATTTCAATTTTTTTACTTGTAGTATTTGGATTGAACTTTCTTAAAAATAGAATAAAAAAAATTATGTTTGGTAATTTTGAGAAGCAAAGTTCTAATTTTTCAAACTTTAATGCTCAATCTCAAAGGCAAAAGCAAGACAAAGAAGTTCTATATCAGAAAGATGATACAGTTATTCTGAAAGGTGAAGCTAAATCTAAAAACAAGAAAGATGACAGTATTTGAAAGTAATTTGCAAGATTTAAAATTAGTATCTAAAGGTAAAGTAAGAGAAATTTACGAATTTGATTCCAACACCTATCTGTTTGTTGCTAGCGATAGAATATCTGCCTTTGATGTTGTTATGCAAGAAGCAATTCCACAAAAGGGAGTGATTCTTAACAAAGTAGCAAATTATTGGCTTAATACAACAAAGCATATTATTGCTAATCACCTTGTTGATGAATCGCCAGAAAATAAGCCAAAGTTAAAAAAATACCATGACCAGTTAAAGGGCAGGTCTATATTAGTAAATAAGTGTACGACCTTGCCAATCGAATTTATAGTAAGAGGTTATCTAGCTGGCTCTGCATGGGTTGAGTATCAAAAATCAAATACAATATGTGGTATTCCTATTAAAGCTGGATTAAGCAAGTATTCAGAATTACCCGAGCCAATTCTTACACCATCTACCAAAGCTGAAACAGGACATGATGTAAATATATCTCCATCTGAAATGGAAA
>JAONBD010000046.1 GCA_028376765.1 Candidatus Kapaibacterium sp. | reverse complement strand
TGAGAAGAACCACAAAATTAACAATGTTTTACATACTGACCAAGAAATTTATTATTTTTGTTTCGATTTTTAATTAGTCAATAAATATATGTCAGATAATTATTTTATTTCAAGATGTTTGGAACTAGCAAAAAAAGGATTGGGCAAGGTTTCTCCTAACCCACTTGTGGGAGCTGTGATAGTATCAGATGGTAAAATCATTTCAGAATCTTATCATAAGCAGTTTGGTGGATTTCACGCTGAACGTAATGCAATTCTATCTTTAGGTGATACTTATGATTTTTCAAACTGTCATATATATTGCAATTTAGAGCCTTGCACTCATTTCGGCAAAACTCCACCTTGTACAGATTTAATAATTGAAAAAAACTTTAAACGTGTTGTTTTTGGATCTTTAGATCCCAACCCCCTAGTATCAGGTAAAAGTGTAGCTAAGTTCAAAAATTCTGGAATTAAAGTAGATTTTGGATTCAATATAAATGAATGTAAATTTACAAACAGATTCTTTTTAAAATCAATTTCTAAACAAATTCCTTGGGTAATTGCTAAATATGCAATTTCTAAGGACGGCTATATGAGCTCAGGTAATAATATACAAGAAAGTATAACTGGCCTTGATGCCCATAAAGATGTTCATCAAACAAGATCTTTAATAGATGCAATCTTAATTGGGAAAAATACAGCTTTGATTGACAACCCTAATTTAAATGTCAGATATGTTGAAGGTAGGAATCCCAAGAAAATAGTAATCGATAAAGATTTGTCTTTACCATTATCATTAAACATATTTCAAAGTAATCCATCATTAACTTACATAGCTTGCTTTTCTGATGCTAATCCAAAAAACAAAAACTATCTTTCTGAACTTGGTGTTAATATTATTGAATTTGAGCCAAATAAATCAAGCTGCATTCCTCTAGCACTATTACTACAAAAATTGTATTCGTTAAAAATTATTTCTTTAATAGTTGAAGGTGGAGCAAATCTTCTAAATCAATTTTTTGAATTAGATTTAGTGGACGAAGTTCAATCATACCAATCATTAAAACTGTTGCATTCAGGGCTTAAACCTACTTCAAAAAAATTAGATAATGCTTTCACCATTCATGAATCTATACAATTAGGCATGGATACAAAGCAAGTCTTTATTAATAATTCTTCTTTCAGTCAACTATAATTATTATATTTATGCTTTGTACAAAGTAACAATCATAAAAAATGACTAAAAAAAAACTAAGTCTAGTTGATAGGTTCTTAACTATCGTCGAAAAAGTTGGGAATTTTCTTCCCCATCCAGCCACTTTATTTGCTGGTTTGGCAGTTCTAACAATTATCCTTTCTGCTATTTTTGCAAATATGGGTATTGAATCTGTTAAACCTGGTACAGGCGAAGTAATAGCTCCATTTAACCTACTAACAGCTGAAGGTTTACAAAAGATAACCATGGGCATGGTCAAAAACTTTTCAGGTTTTGCCCCTTTGGGTACAGTTTTAGTAGCACTTTTAGGTATAGGAATTGCAGAGGGCTCTGGCTTAATAGCTGCTGTAATTAGAGGTATAGTACAAAATTCGAACAAAGTATTGAATGCTATGGTATTGCTCATTGCAGCAGTTGCAACTATTGCACTTGAACCAGTTTGGCAAAAAATATTGATACCAATATTAGGCATTGCTCTTATATTTTTCATTAACAATCTAAATAAGAGACGACCAGATATAATCTTAACATTTATAATAGTATTCTCTGGGATATTATCAAACACTGCTTCAGAAGTTGGTTATGTGTTACTTGTCCCACTTGGAGCAATAATGTTTCTTGGTGCCAAAAGACATCCAATAGCAGGTATGGCAGCAGCTTTCGCAGGAGTCTCTGGTGGATATAGTGCGAATCTTCTAATCGGGACTATCGACCCACTACTTGCAGGTATTTCAACAGAAGCAGCAAAAATTGTAGCTCCAGCTTATGAAGTTTCTACTCTGGCAAACCTTAACTTTATGATGGCAAGTGTTATATTTATTGCTATTGCTGGTACATGGGTAACTCATGCGATTGTTGAGCCCCGTTTAGGAAAGTATAAAGGTAGCGATGATATGAGCTCAGACGATGAAGAAAAAATCAAAGATTTGAGCAAAAATGAAAAAAGAGGTATAATTTACGCAAGTGTTGCAGGAATTGTATTCTTATTGCTATTGGCCTTAACAATAATTCCTGAGTCTGGACCATTAAGATTGCTTGAATTACCTAAAGGAATATCATCATTTGCTGATATGGAATACACAGCAGTTATAAAACCATTTTTAAAATCTGTAGTTGCTTTCATTTTTCTTGGTGCTGCATTTCTAGGAATAGCTTATGGTGTAGGAGCCAAAACATTCAGAAGCGACGAAGATGTTATGAACGGTATGGCGGAATCAATGAAAACACTTGGTTCTTATATAGTACTTGTGTTTTTTGCTGCACAATTTATTGCTTATTTTAACTGGACTAATTTAGGTTTAATCTTAGCAATCGAAGGTGCTAATTTCCTACAAGCATTAGATATGGGAACAATTCCATTACTTATTGCATTTATTATACTTGCAGCTCTGATTAATTTAGTAATGGGCTCTGCATCAGCCAAATGGACAATTATGGCTCCTGTTTTCATACCAATGTTCATGTACTTAGGTATGTCACCAGAGCTCACTCAAGGGGCATATAGAGTCGGCGATTCGGTTACAAATATTATTTCTCCAATGATGAGCTATTTTGCACTAATAATTGCATTTGTTCAGCGCTACGATAAAAAAGCTGGTATCGGAACAGTAGTTGCAACAATGGTTCCATATTCTATTATATTTTTCTTGATATGGACAACTTTATTTATAATATGGTTTAGCTTCGGATGGCCTTTAGGTCCGGAATCACCAATGATTTTTGACCCATCTAATTTAGGATCGTAAACTTGTCTAAGATTGGAGTATTTGATTCTGGTATTGGTGGTTTAACAGTTTTAAGCCAACTAATTAATAGATTACCTGGTCACGATTTTGTGTATTTTGGAGATAATGCTCGTGTTCCATACGGTAATAAATCTGAAAGAGTAATTCAACATTACTCACTTCAAGCTACTAAGTTTTTACTATCACATAATGTTGATATGATTGTAGTTGCATGTAATACTGCATCCGCACTTGCTATTAATCAAATTAAGGAAATGGCTTCTGGCTTACCAGTTATTGGTATGATAAATTCTTCAGTATCAGATGCTATAAAAATAACAACGAATGGCAATATTGCTGTTATTGGTACAGAATCTACAATTGCATCAGGTGCTTATCAAAACAAATTTAGTATGAGCAATATAAAAGTAACAACAAAATCTTGCCCTTTGTTTGTTCCATTTGTAGAAGCAGGAATGATTAGCCATCCAGCACTTGATTTAATCATAGATGAATATTTGAATTTCTTGAAGGATGAGGATACCTTAATTTTGGGGTGCACTCATTACCCATTTCTCAAGACGTCCATTAAGAAATATTTACCTGAAATTAATATTGTGGATACTGGAGAATCAGCCGCCAAATTAGCTGCTCAATTACTAGGTCCAAACAATGGCATAGGAATTACCGAATATTTTGTATCAGACACTCCAAATAATTTCATCAATATTGCAGAAAATGAGCTAGGCCTAAAAATAACTAATCTTCAACAATTAAATATAGAGGAGTGGTAGGATAAATACGAAAGTTAATTTTTGGGGATATATTTTTTAATAAACTTAAATAACCTTTCAAAAAAAATTTCACTGTCAATAGAATTTATATCTAAGTTAGAGCCACTTGAAAATTTTTCAATTAATTCTTCTTTTGAAAGTTGGCTCTGCTCAATTTGTTTAGGAAAAATGGCACCATACCTTTCAAATAAATTATTGGGATATGGACAAAATCTCATATAGTGATTCCCATTACTAATTATAAAAGTAGGTATTGATAAAGAAACAGCTGCATGCCCAGCAAAACTTTCGTTACTAATTAATATATCACTTGATTTGATTTCATGAATTGCTTCAATCAAAGATGTTTTGCCACATAAGTTTAGCGATACAGCTTTTAACATTTTAGATAATTTCTCACCATCATCATATTCATTAATGCTACCTAGTATCTTTATAGAAAAATTAAAACTTTTATTAAGATTATTTAATACTTCAGCGTAATGAATTACATTATACTTTTTATTTTTACTACTCCCTCCTATAAATAACGAAACAACAAAAGCATTGAATTCATTAAACCTGTCTAATTTTAAAATAGGTTTTATTAAAGCGATTTTCTTATTTAAGAATGTCTCAAAAATATTTTTATTTTTATAAAATTCAAATAAATCTTGGGGTGGTTTTATTAATTCTTGATAGTAACTATCCGAAATTCTCTTCTGCCATTTTTTTATATTGCTTAATTCAGATTCCACACCAATTTTAATTTCTGCAAGGATATTTTTAATTATAATATCACCAAAATACATTTCGCGACTTAAGGTGGGTTGGAAAGCAATTTCATAGTTAGTATTTTTTAGATCAATTAAAAATTTATATCTATATATGGGGTTTTCAACAAACTTTTTTCTATCTAGCCAAATACATTTATCAACATAAAGATAGTCATATTCTTTGAAAATAGATTTCCAAGCAGAGTTGCCAATTAGAGTGATTTTATAATCTGCATATTTGGAATCTCTTATTTCTTTTAAATAATTTCTGAACAAAAGATAGTCTCCAATAGCGTCAACACGAACTAAAACCAAGTGTTTTTCAGGTGCAGGCTTCGATTTTCTAGAAACTAAAAAATTAATTAGTAAAGAAAAAGGATAAAAGGCTGTATGATAAATTCTTGAATTCAATTGAAATACAAATAATGCATAAGTGGAAAATAAATAATATCAATCAAATTGATATTGAGGAGTGGTGAAAATTGAATTTTAGTTGATATCATCTATTACTCAAAAATAATTTTCGTAGAACCTTTTTAAGAGAATCACTAAATGGTATTAAGCCAAGAAGAGAATTTATAAGATTAATTAAATAAAGTTTTCTATTATACTTTCCAAAGTACTTTAGTTGAATTTTTTTGTATTCATTAGCTACCTTTAGTGCTGTTTTTGAATTAGTAGAAACCCCATCTACAGCAAATTCCGCAAGTGATAGACTTGGGTCAAGATTTATAGATAAATCTTGATCAAGATAAACTTTTATTGAATGATCATAATCTGATAAATACTTGTAATCAAGTGAGTAAAGTCCAGTTTTATCAAAGACTGATTTTCTTATTATTGTACTTTGGTGTTGAATACAAGCCCATTGTTTTAGAAGGTGAATGGAGTTAGGGAATGCTCTCGCTGGAGCCGGAGATCGATCTAAATAAAGAGTTCTACAATTATACATAATCATATCGTAGTTCTTTGTTTTTTTGGATATAATCTTTTCTAACGATTCTCGAATAAATGAATCTCCTGCATTCATAAAATTGAGATATTCTCCTCTGCTAAGATTGATTCCTTTATTCATAGCATCATAAATACCATTATCTGGCTCAGAAATAGTTGTTACATTTTCTAAGTTGGTATATTGTTTTAAATGCTCTTTAGTACCATCACTTGAATTACCATCAATAATTATCCATTCACAGCTATCTATTAATGGCAATATGCTCTCAGAAGTATTTTTCAAACCTTCAAGATTATTGTAAGTGACTGTTATAATAGATAGATACATTAGTTTTTAGCTAAAATTGATTTATAGAGCTCAATATACTTTTTAGCAACCACTTTACTATCAAATTCTCTAAGTACTTTTTCTCTGGCATTTTTTGATAATTCTTCAGGATTTGGGTGATTTAGTACCCATTCAATTCCCCTTGCTAAATCCTCGGGGTCGTATGGTTTTGCTAAGTAGCCATTTAGCTTGTGGTCGATTAAATCAGGATTGCCGCCAATATCAAAGGAAACTACAGGAGTTCCACAAGAAATACTTTCCATAATTACATTAGATAGATTTTCTTGTAAACTAGGTACAATGACTGTATCTACAGCATTGTACAAAGTAATTAGACTTAAATCATCCTTTAGACTGCCAACATAATGAGTATTAAATTCAAATTTATCTGGTTTACTTGGTTTACTTGCCCCAAAAACAACTAACTCTAGATCTTTTCTTCTTTTCAAAAAACTCAATGCTTTACTTAACTCGTTAAAGCCTTTGCGTGGATCACTAATTGCTCCAACTGCTCCAAATAATATTAACTTTTTATCAGTCGGTAGATTCCATAATTTTCTACAGATATTTTTATCAATACTCTTAAAAATATTTGTGTTAATTGGGTTCGGTAAATTGATGTGATTTCGGTTATTAAAAAGCAAACTATTTTTAGATTCATTCATTAACCACTTACTTAAACCAACGACTGTTATACTATTAATCTTTTTATATGTCTTACTTTTTCTCTTCCAAATTCTATTGCTTAAAAATCCTTCATCAGAAATAGGATAAAATTGCTTTTTCGAATTAAATTCTAAGTTGTTTAGATAATGATAACCTCCCCTAAATGGCCACATATCATGCAGGCTCCAAACAATTGGTGATTTTATTTTCTTTAACTCCTCAATTCTAAACATTCCTCCATTAATCCAATGAATATGCACAATGTCAGGGTTTAAGTCGTTTATTATTTTTATGATTCCGCTGAAGGGTATCCAGTTTGAGCTAAAATAAGTTTTAGATGGTTTGTTAAATATTTTACCAGGAAGCAAATCTAGTTCAGGTCTTACAAAACCCATAGCTTTTCCTAGTTTTGTTTTTGGGCCTATAACAGTGTGTTCTGTAGAGATTTTACTTTGAACTATGTAATGCGAATCAACACTTTCGTCTAGCAAGGAGTTATGTAATCTGAGTGCAGCTCTTGCAGCTCCACCCCTAATATCTGAAGAGTTTATTATTAATATTTTCATTTTTTTTCATAAATCGCTACTACAGTATGACCATTAGGTAGTGGGAAATTATTATGCCTTTTGGAAATCCACTTTGAAATAAAATGGAAAAATAAATTTATAAATTTTCTTATTAATGACATGTCAATTAATTTATTATTAATAAATAGATGATTTAAAAAAATATTGTAATACCATTTTATATGTATTTCTTGCACTTGCTCATGATAAACATCTATTAACTTTAAATCAAAAATATTAGCAATTTCTCTTAAAGTATGATCAGTCCATCTTGTAACGTGATGTGGCGGCATATTCATGGCATTATTAGTCGCAAATTTAAGAAAAGAATCTTCACTAGGTACAGCAATAATTAATTTGCCACCTGGTTTAAGTGCTAAGATTTTTGATGAGAGAAAGGATTTAGGATCTTTTACATGTTCTAATACCTGAAAACTGACAACAAAATCAAATATACCAGAATTATCATTAGCAAAATTCTCTATAAATTCATTTTTGACTTTAATTCCATCTAACGACGCTTTGTTTATTGCTTCCTGATTAAAGTCTAAGCCTAAATAGTTATCCTTGTTTACAAATTTAGAAAAAGCACCTTTCCCAGAACCAACATCAAGAACTTTGTGATGACTATTTATAAGTTTAGAAGCAAATCTATATTCCTCTTTGTCATCCAGATAATACCAATCAAATTTTTGTATGTCATCATAAAAATTTTTATCTCCAACAAACAATGGGTTATAAAAGTATAATTTACACTCAGTACATTTTTGATAAGTTATATCACTCTTAATAATGTGCTCGTAGGAAGACCCAGTCAGATTCTTATATAGTTTAAGCAAACTATTCTTGTTTATTTTTTCAATATACTTTAACTTTTTACTACCACATAAGGGGCATCTATCTAAATGATCCATTTCGTTTCCTAATTGTCCAACATAAATTAAACATAAAATTCCCATGTACTATACAATGTTCATAATTAGTTAAATCTTTAGGGTATTTTGTATGCAAGTTCTTAATAACATGTGTGGTGTTTTGAGATATTTTTATATTTTGTAATTTTCCATTATTTTAATACTTTATTTATAAGCCTTTTAGCTATAAACTTATAAGAATAATATTTATCTTGATTTACTACCAAATCACTTTCTATAACTTTAGAATTATTTTGCATAAATCCGAATGGGTATGAACCACTTTTTAGATAATAATTCAGACCATACTTAGGCTGAAGAGAAATCTCCTTATTAAATAATGAAGCAGTCCAACAATAAGATGAGTTAGATTGAATAACGTTTTTTAATGAGTATAATGAAACCCAATCTTGTATTGGGCTATCATTATGAATTATTACTTGTTTATTTTCAAATATTGGTCTTAAAAAATCAATTGAATCAGAAAACAGGTGATATGTAATATTGGTTCCAATTTTAGATTCTATCGACTCAATAGCTTGTAAATAATAATCTTTATCTAATTTAATACCATTAGGAAATAAATGACCCATAAACCCATTAAAGTCAGTACCTCTGAAATGGACACCAACATTATTAGAATCACTTATATTTGGGTATTTATTTTCAATATAATCAGTAATTTCAGGACGTATACTAATATACTTATCAAATATTTTTTTTTTAGGCATTAAATCATAATCCCAAAATAATCCTCTTATTTTTATTTCTTCATTCGGTAAAATTCTATTATTAAGTAAATACTCTTTTTCTAAAAAACTTTTGTAAGTATTTAAAATTACTGAATCCAAATTGAGATTGTAAATTGAATAGTAAAAGTTTAAATATTTTAATATTGAATTTTGAATATAAAAAGAGTCTTTTTCAATAAAATAATATTTTTTAACTGGCAACTCTTCTATATCAATTGTTTCAAAATTAAAATTAAATAAAGAATCTAGATTACTACCTTTGTACATAACAGGTTTTCTTTGCTTTTTCTCGGCTAGGTTAATTAAAAATAAAACATGTAATATTTTGTTACCATAGGCAGCATTCCAATTGTCAAGAAATATTCTTTTCTCATCGGCATAAATTTTATACATTTAATTTACTCTTTATAAATTCATGAATTAAATTGAATAGGTTGAATGAACTTTTCTCAATTTCTAAATCTTTCGATTTATTGATAGTAACCAGTTCAGGATGAATTAACGGAAAATTTAATTCATTACTCTTCAAAAAAGCATTTTTATGAGATCTATCTTTTGTATGAGTGGCATCATTTGTAAATCCTATATTAGTAATTAGGTTTGTTTTTGGTAGAATATTTATTTTATTATTTTTAAATAATGTAAAAGTTAGTTGGTAATCCCAAGTATCTACTTCTCCATTGTAAGTTTTCAAGAAACTTTTTGTCCAATATCTACGTGCTAGAGTAGTTTGTGCATAGCTTCTAATATTACAATTTCTAATAAACTCATCCAGACCTAACATACTAACATCATATAGTTCCCATGTTCTTTTCCAAGTAGCCCAACCCCAAATTGGTGGATATATAGAAAAATAATAGTCATGAATAGTGCTTGAGTCTGGAGACACATTTGAACCTCCTATAATACCGATTCTTTCATCATCTCTGTATTTAATAAGTAAATCTTGGCAAAAGAAAAAAAAGCTTTGTGTTGGTAAGCAATCATCCTCAAGTATGATTCCCATTTCTTCATTATCAAAAAACCAATCTATCGCTGTGCTTACCCCAATTTTACAACCCAAGTTCGAATCTTGAAATCTAGTAAAAACCTTACAATCCCAATCAATATTTTCAAGAATAAATTCTCTTACTTGTTCAACCTTTTCTGTTTCACCTGGTCGATTTGCTCTAGGACCATCCCCAGCAATATACAACCTGTTAGGTTTAGCTATTCGTATTTTTTCAAAAGTCTCTTTAACAGGATCAAGTCTATTAAAAACTAAATAAAGAATTGGTGTAACGAGTTTTCCCATATTAAAACATTAATAAGATTTAAAAGTAATATACTTTTCAAAGGTAATAAATTTCTTAACTAACTTCAAAGGTTAATTGATATCGCCCATTTTGGAGTGATTTCAGGATGAGATTCTATTTTAGATTTCCAACCATACCAGTACTTTGGAAAAAATACTTTTTCTCTGTTATTCATCAGGTAGGCTCCCCACCAAGAAAAACTACTATTGGCAGCAATCCCGTAGTTACATAAACTCATTATTGCTAAATCAGTACCCATAGAGTTTTCCGAAATATACTTGTTCTCTTTGTGGATGAATGCAAATTTAATAAATTCTGGATCATCGCTTAGAAAAATGTAATATGGGTTTTTGACAGTTTTTTCAATTTCATTAAAACATACTTCATAATAAGACATTGGTAAATTTATACCACGAACATTATTATAGGTTTCTGATAAGTAGTCTCCCCTCCTAACATGAACAAAAACTTTGGTAAATTTTGATTCTACAGTTTCTAAAATATTATTGGCTTCTGTTATAAATTTATTTTTTATTTGGAAGCTGAATTTAGATGAATCAAAATATTTTTCTGATTGAAAAAAA
>JAONBD010000045.1 GCA_028376765.1 Candidatus Kapaibacterium sp. | reverse complement strand
GTAGCCATCTGTTGCAGTAACGCTACTTGCTGTTACATATCCGCTAGCATCAATATTAGTAACAGATAAAGAGCCAGTTGACACTATATCACCTGTACTTAAACTTGATGAAGTTATACCACCTACAAAGGTTACATCTCCACTATTAGGATCATAAGATATTGATGATGAGCTTATTGAATTACTGCCTGTATAGAAAGCTAAAGTATTCTCTGGATCTAATTCTGAAACATCTACTACAAAATCATCTTGATTGGCAGGGTCTACCCAAATTAAATTTCCATTACCATCAGTTGTTAAATAACCACCTGCTGGTCCGTTGCTTTCAGGCAATATAAAAGTTGCAGAACTTGTCATCGAGCTAGAAGAAAGTAAAAATGCGCTTGCACCACTATTCGAATTTTCAATAATTATACCACCATCTGCAGTATTAGCTTCGCCCGTTCTGATTAAACCATTTACATCTAGAGTAAAACTTGGACTATCAGTACCAACACCTAGAAAAGTATTATTAAAATCGTAAAATAAGTCTGCACTTCCTGTAATTGTATTTGATGAACCACTAAAAGTAGATGATCCGTCTCCAAACCAATATGCTAACTGTCCAACCGTTCCAGTTCCCTGAACAGAAAGCTCTCCAGGAATTAATGAAACCCAAGTACTTGATAGAAGCCTGTAGTACTGGTAATACCCTAAATCTGTGTTGAAAATCAACAAACTATTGGGAATTGGCAAAGCAATTGAATTTCTTTCTTGGCTTGTCATCCTTGGAATCAAAACCCCTTTATCTTGCGAAATTATTTCAAATATTGCACTTTCGTCAATATCGGGATCACCTGATTCATAAATGATAAGACCACCAGCTTGACTATACAAGTCCAAAGCAGCTACAACGAGGATTAAAAATAGTAATGTTTTTTTCATTTTTTTGCCATCACAATGATATGAGCTAACACGTATTTATAAGTTTTCAACATGATAAATTATGAATAAACTCATTAATTTGCAGATAAATGTTCATAAATTCAAGTAGTTGAGCAATTTTACTAGCAACAATTTAATAAAAATTCCGCAGTTCTTCTCAATGTCAAAAATACACCTTATTAACTTATTTAAACTAAGTAATAATACTTATTTTTTTTAACACAAACTTAAATTGATGGATTTACATTATTAGATGTTAAATCAAAATTATTGCCAAACTATTGCTATTCTCTAATACACTGATAATTATATAGTTACAATCTCACTTTTTCAAGATTGAATACAATCCAAGAATCCCAATTAATAATAGATTCCGTCCTATTCTGAAAATAAGCATATCTTTTATTAACTTATTTGAAATAAATTTGATAAAAAATATTAGTTTTGAAAAATTATTGTTGGAAAGGAAAATCATGAAAAAAGTTCTTATAGCTCTTGAAAATGGATACACTGACACAGGCTATGCTTTTGCTGGAGAAGGTACTATATTTGCGGAATTTGTTTTCAATACTGCAATGACTGGATATCAAGAAATTTTAACAGATCCATCATACAAGGGTCAAGTTGTACTTTTCACCTACCCGCTAATTGGTAACTATGGAATTAATGACAATGATTCACAATCTAATAACATAAATGCTGAAGCAATAATTGTACGTGAAAATTCAAGGGTTCATTCTAATTACAAATCTGTAAGTTCATTGAAAGAATTTTTAGAAACTCAAGGAAAAATTGGTGTAGAAGGTGTCGATACTAGAGCACTAACCAAACAAATAAGAGAACAAGGTGCGATGAAGGGTGGTATCACCACCGAAGATATTAGCCCTGAAGAATTTTTGATAAAAGTAAAATCATCAACTTCAATTTCTAATGATAATGTTTACGAAGAAGTAATACTAGATAAAGTTACAAAATATGATGGAAATCCTGAAGGAAATTATACAATCCTAGCAATTGATTTTGGTGTTAAATCTAATATTATTGAAGATTTGAGCCGTTACTACAAAACTATTTATCTTGTTCCATTCGATGATAATTTTGAAGAAAATATTAAATCTTTACAATTTGACGGAGTCTTCTTATCAAATGGTCCAGGTGACCCAAGAATTGTGAGTGAAATCAACAAATATTTATTAGAATTTGCTAAAGCAAAAACCCCAATTATTGGGATTTGTTTTGGTCACCAACTTATTGGACAGGCCTTTGGAATTGACACCTACAAAATGCCATTCGGTCATCATGGTGGAAATCACCCCGTGCTCTACCATCCAACTGGTAAAGTATTTATTACATCTCAAAACCATAACTATGCACTTCAGAAAGATAAATTGGTCAACAATCCTGATTGGGAAATAACTTGGGAAAATTTATTTGATAATACTGTGGCTGGTATAAGGCATAAGTCTTTGCCTATTTCTTCAGTACAGTACCACCCTGAGGCTTCGCCCGGTCCAAACGAATCTAACAAACAAGTATTCGACGATTTTTTTGAAATTGTTGATTCAGCAAATAAGTCTTAATCAACCCATAATTTCTTTAATCTTTCTGATATTTTTGCTTCCTTTCCATTTAGTGTGGGACGGTAATATTGTTTTTTTGAAAATTCTTTAGGGAAATAATCGGTTCTAATAAAATTATTTTCGTAATCGTGTGGGTATTTATAGTCAGCTCCATAGCCATCATTTTTCATTAGTTTAGTTGGTGCATTTCTTAAGGGTAAAGGAACACTTGTGTTTACTCCCTTCCTAATATCGGCTAAAGCTTCATTAATTGCTTTGTAAGATGCATTCGATTTTGGGGCTACAGCAAGATAGGTAACTCCTTGAGCTAGGTTTATTCTACATTCTGGGTAACCAATTAAATTCACTGCATCGAACACACTTTTTGCAAGGCTTAAAGCACCTGGATCTGCATTTCCAATATCTTCACTTGCAAATATTACCAATCGTCTCGCAATAAATTTGGGGTCCTCCCCAGCATCAATCATTTTTGCTAGCCAAAAAATTGAAGCATCGGGATCGCTACCCCTCATCGACTTAATAAATGCTGAAATTGTATCGTAATGGCTCTCACCCTTTTTATCATAGCCTGCAATTTTTCTATCAGCAATTTCTTCAATTAACTGCTTATTTATTTGTATTTTATCTCTACTTTTCTGATAATTAAATAATATTTCTAAATATTTCAAAACAGCCCTTGCATCTCCTCCTGATATATTAATGAGAGGGTCTAAATCGTCAATTAAAAATTCTTTTTTTGATAATATTTCATCATTTTCAATTGCATTTATAGCAATTTGTTTTAAATCTGAGCCATCTAATTCATTTAATTTATAAACTTGCATTCTTGAAAGCAAGGCGGCATTAACCTCAAATGAAGGATTTTCTGTTGTAGCACCTATTAATATTAAACTTCCAGATTCAACTGCATGTAGCAATGAATCTTGTTGAGATTTATTAAATCTATGAATTTCATCAATAAACAATATAGTTTTCTTATTTATTGATTTATTTTTCTCTGCTATCTCAATTATTTTTCGTAATTCTTTTACTCCAGCTTCAACAGCAGATAATTTTTCAAACTTTACTTTAAGATTTTTAGCAATTAAATTAGCTATTGTGGTTTTCCCAGAACCTGGGGCTCCCCATAAAATTAATGATGGCGTGTAATTAGATTCTTGTAATTTTTTAATTTTTCCCAACACATTATTTTGCCCATAAACCTCATCTAAGTTTTTTGGTCGCATCCTTTCAGCAAGGGGTATAAAGTCTGTTTTCTCATTCACAATGTCAGTTCTAAATAGTTCCATTTTGGTTATTTTAGATTATTAAGTAATATTTTCTAAGTAAATTTAACAAATAAATCAGAATTGATAGAATATTTCCTATATTTTTTGTTTTTTAGGAATAGTATAATCTGACAGGGTCAATTTAGACCTCTTATTGATTTGGAATATTCAACAGCAATTATTACAACATTTGATAATAATTTTAAATATAATAAATGAATTAAATATATTTCTCACAATTATATTTTTTGTATATTTAGGTTTGTACATTAGTACTATTAAGGAATATAATGAAATCAATTATAATATTTATAATAGCCTTCGCTAACTTAACTATTTCACAGAATTATCAACAAGATAATGGAATTATTGCAGGGTATTACACTCAAGCAATAAACTATGAAGAGACTTGCTATCTAAAACCTAAAGCTCCGGGAAAGCTAAATAAAATTTTTGTTTATCTTTCAGGGTCTCAAAATAATACTGATACTTTACGAATAGTAGGAGATCCATCTGATGGAGAGTACCCCGGTTCTTGGTGGGTATCAGGATTATCAAAAATAAATCTTTATGGTGAATTTATTTATACCTTTTCTGAAACTGGTTGGTATGAATTTGATGTTTCTTCTTTAAATATTGAGCTAGGTGGAATTAATAGTATTGGTGTCCAGCATATAATTAAATCTGGTGGGCCCTTTATTGCAATTGATGATAATGGGCTCAATTCTAACAGCTCGTTTATAAATGATGTGTTTACTCCAAATTCTAATTTTTATAATATTCGTGGTACATTATTTGGGTTTGCTCAAGGCGATTTTTTAGTGAGAGCAGAAATAGATTGGGACTATCCAAATGGAAATGATTCCAAAAGACCAGATGCCAAATTAGTTGATGTAACACAAGATGTAGGATTATTAAAAGACGATCAATTATTTGGAGCAAACGAAGCAGCAATAATAGATTATAATAATGATGGTTTTGATGATATTTCTGTGGGTGGTGAATTATATATCAATAATGCAAATTCTGAATTTATTCTAACAGATGTCGGTTTATCAGGCTCAAGATTATCTTGGGCAGATTTAGACAATGATGGCTTTTTAGATGCTTACTCGGCTACTGGATCCGACTCAGATAAAATATTTTGGGGCTCCAATGATGGAATGATTGAATCCACACCAGAAATTTTCAAAAATGATTTCCCCACTATGTCGGTAATTTATTTTGATATGGATTTAGATGGAGACTTGGATATTTATATAGCACACAATAGAAGAACCGTAAATGGAAATGAGGTTTATTATAAAGATCAATTATACAGAAATGATGGAAATAGAGAGTTTTCAAATGTTACAGATAACAGTGCAATTGACATAGCAGAATCCAGCCCGATGGACTGTTATGGGGCAAATATAGTGGATTACAACAACGACTCTTATCCCGATATTTTTGTTGCGTCTTATCGCCTTGCACCCGATCAACTTTATATAAATGATGGAACAGGCTCATTTATTGAAGCTGGCAAAGAGCTAGGTATTGAAGGTGAGGACACATTTAATCCAGACCTTTTTGGACACGGTATGGGTGCCGATTGGGGAGATTATAACAATGATGGTTTTGTTGATTTAGCTATTGGAAATCTAAGCCACCCAGATGAAAGGGGTGCTGTCTCTAATTCTTCCTTAATTTATAAAAATAATGGCAATGATTCTTTTCAAGAAGTTGGTAAAGAATTGGGCATTAGGTTTTTAGAAATGAATTCTGCTTGCACTTGGGTCGATATTAATAACGATGGCTATTTAGATCTTTGGCATAATCAGTATTCTTACCAAAAACTAAATACCTCTGGAGTAAAAAATAATTTTTCTAGATTATATATTAATTCAGGACCAAAAAATAATTTTAAGTTTTCCGATAAAACTTGGGACTATGGTTCAATTATCCATGGAGCTTGGACTGCCCAAAAAATTGACTTCGATAACGATGGAGACCAAGATCTTTTAGTTTGTTCTGCTCAAGAAAATATTAAATTGTTTAGAAATGATTTAGAACAAGGTGCTTTTGTGAAAGTGAGGCTTCATGGTAGCATCAAAGATGGTGTTAACCTCCAAGCTTACGGTTCAATAGTAACAGTTAAAACAGATTTTGGGACTTACCAAAAACAATTGATGGGAACAAGGAACCAAGGAAGAAACTCTCAAAGCTCTGATGAAATTATTTTTGGTTTGGGCGAATCAACTGTTATAGAAGAAGTTGCTGTTACTTTTTCTGATGGACAAACAAAATCAATTTTAAACCCTGCTATTAATTCGTCAATTTTAATTAATTTATCCCAAAATTCTAATATTTCAAAACCTAACTTATTATATCCATATAATGGTTCTATTATAAATACAAATAAAATAACATTAAATTGGGGAAATATAATTGAAGCTGAAAACTACGAAATAGTTATTGCTAGAAATGAAAATATGGAAAATCCAATTATAGAAAATACCATTGATTATGCAACAAATTCATATTACAATGTAGAATTAGATAATGGAGTATATTACTGGCAAGTACGTGCAATAAATTCAAACAATCAATCCGAATTAAGTGATATTTACTCTTTTAATATTAATGGTATTAATTCTATTAAAATTCCTTCCAATATTTCCGATATAAATGTTTATCCAATACCAGCTTCAAATAGATCAATTAGTATAGATTTCAAAGCAAAGTATAGTTCTTTTGGTACTGTAGACATATTTGATTTGGATGGCAGACTAATTAATGATTTATTTAATGGAAAATTAAACGAAGGTATCAATAATTTCAATTTAAATACTAGTTTATTAATGTCTGGCACTTATATTATTAAAATTTCTGATGATAGAGGGACTCTAACTAAACGATTTGTGATAGATAAATAAATTATTAAATCAATTTATGTACCTCTGAACAACTTCTATATATTATTATTGCGATAATATTTGTTAATTAAAGGATTAAACTAATTAGGGGAGATTCGCTCTCCCCTCTTATTTTATCTCCAAATATCTTCAAGTGAATATGGCGATCCATTCTGTGTGAAAAAATCACCCTTAACATATCTATATTTAATTTCAATATTATTTATTTTATTAATTTCATCGGTATTTAATTCTATTTTATTAGCCTCATAATTCTGAGATATTCTCCCTTCATTAACCGATTTTGGAATAACAGATATTCCACGACTAATTCCCCATGCCAAGATAATTTGAGCATTAGTTACTCCCCTATTTTCAGCAATCTCACTAATTGTTTTATCACTTAATAGTGATGGTTCATCTTCTGCTTTCATCCTAGCTTGCCTATCTGGTGAGCCAAAAGGAGAATATGCGGTGATATGAATATTATTTTGATTACAAAAAGCTACTAACTCGTCTTGTTGTAAATAAGGATGCAGCTCCACTTGATTCATTTGTGGTTTAACTTTACAATTATCTAATAATAATTGCAGATTAATTAATCCAAAATTACATACTCCAATATTTTTAGCTAGATTCATTTCTTGCATTTGTTCCATTGCAGACCATGTTTCAACTAAAGGAGCATCTTCAATCTTTTCAAAATCTTCTGCTTTTTCAGCAAACACAACATCAGCTTTAAATGCTACTGCCCAATGAATTAAATATAGATCAAGATAATCTAGCTGTAAATCGTTCAAAGTTTTTTCTAAGGCTGTTTGTACATTTTCTTTAAGGTGAGAGTTATTCCACAGCTTAGAAGTGATCCAAAGTTCATCTCTTTTTACAGTTCCATTTGCAATGCAATCTTTAATAGCCTTACCAATTTCAGCTTCGTTACCGTAAATAGGGGCACAATCTATGTGTCTATATCCTGTTTCAATTGCTGTTTTTACAGCGTTATAAACCTCGCCTGGTTCAGATTTCCAAGTACCTAATCCCAAAGCAGGCATTTTATTGCCATTCTTAAATAGTAAATTTTTCATTTCCACCAATTCTATTTTTTATAAATAAGTCAAAACGATGTTTATACATTACAATTGTTTTGTGCTTTTAATTGATGTTTTATTTACTTAATGCTTTGATAATTCTGTTTTCATCAATTACTATATCCCTAAATAATACATGAGGAAATACTGTGTGTTTGGAATTTTTGAATGCTTCTAAAATTGCTGTTAGAGTTGATGCTTTTATTAAAGATAAATTCATTTCTGTATCCATTTCACAATCCGTCACAAAATCATCACTAAACTCAGGAGCGACAAGTAAAATTTTAACTATTCTCAAGTCATTTTTAAGTGCTAAACTTTGGTAAGATTTTAGTTGCCTTGAAACAGAGCTAAATTTATTATACCCTCTTTCTTTACTAGTTTTGCATTCAACAATAATTATTTCCTTGTTCCCAAGATTAATTAGAATATCCATCATATCTTTTTTAGTGTTTAAAGAACTTTTAAAATTGTCATCTACATTTAAGCCTAATCCTTTAATAATTGTTCCAGTTAGTTCTTCAAATTTCAATCCAAGTTCACTTTCTTTTATAGAAATTCCATTTTCTTTTAGAAGATTAAGATTTCTAAATGCTACATTTTCATAATTTTCTAAGTATAAATTTTCAACATCCTTATAATGTTCAAGAATATTTAAAATATCATCTCCTCTTTGTTTTATACCATTATCCTTTATGAATTTTGTTCTATCCTCTTTAATTAATAAATCTAATATATCCCTCGGCTTAATATTAAAATCAAGAAGTCTATGGGCATCTAAAGCAAACTCTTCTTGAAGCTCAAATTGATTTTTTATTTGTTTATTTAAATCAGGTAATGCAGAGTTCAAATCTGTTAAAAGTTTCTCAAAACCATCAATTGAGATTCCAACTTTTTCATCTCGTTCAATATTATCAAAATATGAAATTAAGTTGTTGATTTTATCATCAAGTGTGCTTCCCTTAAGATTTTTAATATTCAACCCTTTTTCACATAATTCATTTAGAATTTTCTTCTTTTCAGTCAAGCTAGAATCAACCTTATAAATTTCATTTTTTAATAAATCTGTAAAAGATATTCCTTCCTTAATAATTTCTTCAATCTTTTCCGAGTAAGTTAATTTCCTACTTATATTATAATTTTTTGAAATTTG
The DNA here is from genome assembly GCA_028376765.1 of Candidatus Kapaibacterium sp. Taxonomy (GTDB): domain Bacteria; phylum Bacteroidota; class Ignavibacteria; order Kapaibacteriales; family UBA2268; genus JAJRPT01. Next base: position 1,667 of record JAONBD010000045.1, on the reverse strand, counting down.
ATTAATAATCGGTTCTTTTAGCAGCTTCAAAATTCTTCGATAGAATTTATCTGCAATTTGTTTATTTCGAATACTTCTTAAAATTCTAACCATTTCATCTGCAACATAAATAGTATTTTCTTTCGTTGAGAAAAAGACGACTCCAATATTTTTTAGACTTTTAATCAACTCTTGAATCTCAAGTCTTTGAATTGGAATAATTGAATAGTTCATCAATTTCACCTCTTCTTGAGATAATCCAAGTTCTTTAGCCAATGTGTGAATTATGGACAATTCATCAGATGATATTTTCGGTTCACGATTGTTTAAAAGATCATTAAAATAAGCGGTGTTCAAACAAGATTTGTAAATCTTCAAATCTCTTTTTTTAGAAAAAGATAAATCTGACTTTTCATTTTCATAGTCCTTATTTAAATTTTCAATCTTTTTTTCTAACTGAATTATTTGGTTTTCATACAATCTTGAAAACCAATCTTGTTTCATTATACAATTTCCATCTCGTATAATAATATCAATTAGAATATCAAGTTGGGATGAAATCTCTAAAAATTCAGAATAAATTTGATCCTTGTACTCATTTGATATTAAATGAAAAACACGAGCTATATTTTGATTATCTACTGATTTCAACCCTTTATCTTTAGTACTTAGTAAAGTATCTATTTCTTCTATGTTCTCAGGTTTCTTTGTTAATATTAAATCAATAATTTTTATAAAGGAATTCTTTTCTAAGGAACCTAGTCTATCAAGTATATTTTCTAATTTCATAATCTTTTATCACGTTTTGTTATTCATAAAAATTTGTAAAATTGATAATAATTTTTACAATCAATTTGTTTAATTAAACTATTTACTAGCAAGTTACGTATTTTTATATAGATTTCAAACAATACAGACTTCCTTAGTAATCTTAAGGGTAATTGCTCTAACCCACCCCCCATATTTTATAAACGGTTTGCAAAATATGTATAAACCGTTTTCTTGTATTTTGTTTTCAAAGCCATAGTTTTCTTGTTATATTTTTTATTATTAAATAAACAGGATTAATTATGATTGAAAATAACTATTCAGCTCAAATTGATGGCGAACCAGACCATTGCTATAAAGTATTTTTTCATTATCTATTAATGGGTGAAGGTCGCACAGTAACTGCTCTATCAAAATCTTACGATTGCTCAAGAAAACATATCTATACACTTGCTAAAAAATATAATTGGGTAGATAGACTCCGAAAAGCCGATAAATATATAGCAGATCAGAATCGCCAAGAAGTATTTGAAAAATACCAAAATTCAACTCGCCAAGAAACTCATAATCTAGTTGATGGATATGAGCGAGTACAAAAGATTTATGAAGATTTAATAATTAAGTCAGAGTTATATATTCATCGTGGAATAGATGAAGAGCAATATTTTAAGCGAACAAATAAATTTATGAATTTGATGTTAAAGCTTCAGAAATTCAATCTGCGTACCGAATCTCAATTGAAGAAGTTCGGTTTGGAATCTTCCCAATTATCCGATGAAGAATTTAAAGAAATAGATTATTTAAAAGTTGAAGTAGAAAATCTAGAATTAGAAAGTGATGATGGTGAGCTTAAAGAGACTTTTGAGAAATATCTTAAATTTGACGAGATCAAACAAGAATCTGAACCAGAATTTGATGAA
>JAONBD010000044.1 GCA_028376765.1 Candidatus Kapaibacterium sp. | reverse complement strand
TATATTTGTAAAAATTAATAAAATAATGGTAGATAAAAGCAATAGTGTTTATTTTTACCGTTATGGGCAATATAAAACTAACAGATGAGTAAAGTTGAAGAATATCTGAAAATTCAAGAAAAGCATCTTCGAGTAGACTTTGAAAAAATAAGTGCTACTTATTCGGATAGTGATGTCAAAGGAGGTGCAAATGAAAAAATAATTGGCGATTTCATAAAAAGTAACTACACTTCAAAATTTGTTAGCATTGGCTCTGAAGTCATTGATAGTTTTAACAATTCTTCTGATGAAATAGACGTTTGTGTCTGTAATGAACATCAACCTTTTTTAGCTGACCCTGGTCAACCATTAATTGCGGAAGGTGTGGATTTTGTAATTCAAGCAAAGTCCACAATCACAACTCAAGAAATACCAAGAATTGTAAAAAATTGCAAACGACTCAAAAGTGTTATTAGAAAAGCTAAAAAAAATGATAAACTGGTAAATGCAAATATTGAAGATATGTCTTACTTTGTTGACCGAATACCATATATCGTTTTTGCCAATTCAACTCAATTAAAACTTGAAACTATTGCTGAAAAGCTAAATGAGGAATATAAGAACACACGTTATGACGAACAACCGGATGCTTTTTTTATTCTAAATCAAGGTTGCATAATAAATTTTAGAGAAGGGAAAGGAAAAACTTGGAAATCAGGAGGCAAAAGCATTATCGGATTTACAGTTGTATTTTCAGGGGAACAAACTCTTTATGAACTTATGAGATATATATACACGTTTGTCCCAAAACTTGAAAGAATTACACATCCTCTCAATAATTATTTTACAGACAGCATCAATCATTCAATTAAAGGGAAAGTAAAGGAGGAATAATAGCCCATAACACGGTATATATTGCATACCCTTCGGGAAACGCACCATAAACAGACCCTTGAACATCAAAAAAATATGACAAATATTGAAGACTATTGTCCTTATGACAAAAAAGATTGGAGAAAATGGCTTGAATCAAACCATACCAAGAAAGATGCAGTTTGGCTCATTTTTTATAAGAAAAATTCTCCAAAGCACAACTTGAGTTGGAGTGAATCAGTTGATGAAGCACTTTGTTTTGGTTGGATTGACAGCACAAAAAGATCAATAGATAGTGAAAAATTCAAGCAGTATTTCAGTAAAAGAAAGGCTAAAAGCAATTGGTCTAAGATTAATAAGAATAAAGTGAAATACTTGATTGACAAAGGATTTATGAGAGAAGCAGGTTATAAAAGCATTAAAATTGCAAAAGAAAATGGTTCATGGACAATTTTAGATGAAGTTGAAGCTCTTGTAACTCCAAAAGATTTGATAGAAGAATTTGCAAATCATGAAAGGTCTAAGGAATATTTTGATAGCCTAAGTAATTCATCTAAAAAGATTTTGCTACATTGGATTATTTCAGCTAAAAGAAAAGAGACAAGACAAAAGCGAATATTAGAAATCGTGGAAAATGCAAGTAAAAATTTAATCCCAAAACAATTTAGATAGAATAAAAACCTTGCTTTATATTTTAAGATTCTTCGTTAACTGTGTATGTTCCAGCTTGGGCAGAAACATTTAACAAAATCCCAATTGCAGCAGAATAAATTAATGTAGCAGTTCCACCGTAGCTAAGAAATGGAAATGGTACTCCAGTGGTTGGCAAGATACCAGAGTTAACACCTGCATTTACAAATACATAGAACGCAAATGTAATAATTATGCCTACAGATAAGAAGTATCCAAAATTGTCTGGTGCTTTTTTGGCAATAAGCATACCACGCCAAAAAACCATTCCAAATATTAGAAGTAGAAATAATAAACCTATAAAGCCTATCTCCTCCCCTACTATTGAAAAAATGAAATCACCATAAGGCTCAGGTAAAAAGTGATCTGATTGGCGGGATTGCCCAGGGCCAACTCCAAAAACTCCACCATTACCAAGTGCAATCAAAGATTGGTTAAGCTGGAAACTATCATCGGCAGAGCCTTCCCCCATAAATGCTAAAAATCGTTTAACCCTATATGGCTGTGATATTGCAAAAATTCCTGCAAAAACAACTCCTATTCCGCCCGTTGTTAGCAAATGAAGTAGATTCACATTTCCAACAAACATTATTGCAAAACCAATAGCAAATACTACCATCATAGTCGAGAAATTAGGTTGTGCGGCAATAAGCAAACACATCATTCCAAGCCAAATTAAGAAGGGTAAAAATCCTTTATAAAAATCTTTTATCACTCCCTGCTTTGCGGCAAGCATAGATGCAAAGTGTATTACCATCGCAAATTTAGCTATTTCAGAAGGTTGAATTGTTAGTCCAAATACACTTATCCAGCGGTTTGCCCCTTTGAGGTTTAAACCAAAAAAGAGCACTAATACTAATAAAATAATGGAAAAAAAGAGGAGTCCTTTTGAGAATTTTCGATAAATATGGTAATCAATTTTAGCAAAGACAATTATCAGTACTATTCCGATAAGTACTTTCCAAAGGTGCTTCATAAAATAAAAGGTGTCAGATTCATTTGATGCCAAAGCATGAGATGATGACGCAGAATAAACAAATCCAAGACCAAATAACATAATGGTAAATACAGGCAGTAAAATTAACCAATCAATATGTCCTTTCTTAAGATTTTCCATTTTACTTAAAGGCTATTAACAATTTTTTTAAAATCCTGTCCACGTTCTTCAAAATTAGTATATTGATCAAAGCTTTTACAAGCTGGAGAGAAAAGAATCACATCGCCACTTATTGCTGATTCTACTGCATTCACAAGAGCTTCATTCAAATTCTCTGCCCTCTTACAATTACAAATACTTGAAAAATGGTTGAAAATATTATCTTTATCCTCACCCATCGATACTACAGTTTTTACATTATTTTTAACTAAATCATCAAGAGAAGAATAGTCATTTTCAGAATCTGTACCGCCGGCAATCCAAACAATTGGTTTATTATAACTTGAAAGTGCATACCAAGCAGAGTTAATATTTGTTGCTTTGGAATCGTTTATAAAATCAATATTCTGAAATGAACGAACGAATTCTAACCTGTGTTCAACACCATTAAATGAGGTTAGTGCATCTCGAATATCTTCATTAGGAATTTCAAATCTGCGGGCAGCAATAGCTGCAGCCATAGAATTATATAGATTGTGAGCGCCTGGAATGGCGAGTTCACTAATTGGCATAAGTTCCTCTTTTATTATGGGCTTATCGCCCTGCTGCTTAAAGAAAAATATCTTACCATTTTCTACAAATACACCACTTGAAAAATTGTCCCCGAGATTTCGTAATGGTTTTTGAGTAATTGCTGAAAGGTTTGCTCTTGTTCTGTGTCCCTCAGAAAAAGCATTTTTGATAAGAGTATCATTATCTAATGTCAAAACTAATAAATTATCTTCACTTTGCGATTCCGTAATTTTCCACTTTGAAGCGAAGTAGTTAACAAAATTGCCATGCCAGTCCAAATGGTCTTCACTAATGTTAAGAAATATTGACACTTTTGGATTGATTCTTTCAGATCTTTCAAGTTGATAACTCGATAATTCTAATATAATTACATCGTTTGGTTTTATTTCGGCTACTAAATTAGATAAAGGCACCCCAACATTGCCCGCTAAATGAGATTTTTTTCCAGCTGATTTAAATAAGTGATGAATTAATTTTACAGTTGTTGTTTTTCCATTGGTACCAGTAACAGCTATAACTGGATTATCTGATAAATATCTTAATGCAAAAGCTGTTTCATCTATTATCTTTATGTTATTATTTATCGCTTCAATTAATATTTTATTATCAGGCTTTATGCCTGGTGAAGGAATGATTAAATCAGAACTCATTATTCTATCAATTGAATGAGTCCCCTTTTCAAATTCAATATCGTGTTTTTCTAATAACAAATAATTAGGATTATCATTAGTATTGGATTCACTTACAAATACTTCATGGCCTTTATTTTTTGCCAAGATTGCAGCAGCAGTTCCTGCCCTGCCAGCTCCTAGTATTGTTATCTTCATTGTTATTATCTCATCAAAATGTCAATTACAAAGATAGTTAAAAGTTCAATTATTCTTACTTTAGTTCATTTTAAGTAAGGTTATTTTAAAATTAATCCTGCTTCATAACTCCAAAAAAGTAGATCTAACTCATCCATTGGTATATTATTTTTATCAGCAAAATCAGCAAAAGCCTTTTCTACTTTTTCATAATTTTTCCTAGATGAAATATTTGGAATTTCATCAAATACCCCACTACTTACTAAATGTTTTAGTATGTGTCTATCTAAAATACCTAGGTTCCTGTATCCAATATTTCTCAAAAAGTGAGCAGATTCTTTCATACCTATCCCCTTTACATTTTCATAAAGCCAAGCTCGCTTATCACTTCCGCTTATTTCAGAATTAATAACTGAGCTAATCAAAATCCAATTTTCTTTTGCCTCAATCAATCTTTTAGCTTTTTGGTTATGAAATCTGATATAATGTTTTGGGTCTCTTAATATTTGAGTAGGGTCAAAATCATTTTCAAGGAAATTCTGTTTAATTAATTTAGTCTGAACTGCAAATGCTGATTCAGCCTTTGATTGGGGTGTACAAATACAAAAGCAAAGTTCATAAAAATAATTATCAGGTTTTACCACTGAAAATTCTTTAAGTTTAGATTGAATATCTTTTTTTAAAACTTTGTATTTGTTTTGTAATTCTAATGGTAAATTCATAATGAAATTCAAAAATTTAATAATATTATCAGATTACGGTAATAACCATTACGTTGGTCAATTAAAATTACTTTGCAAAAAACTAATGCCTCGAATAGAAATTATTGAACTAAGCAATAATATTGAACCTCAAAATATAAAACAAGCTTCATTTATAATAAATAATTCAACTAGGTATTTCCCAAACGATTCATTAATTGTATCAATGCTTGATCCGAGTCTAGGATCCAATCTCGAAATTATTTTTACAAAATTAAATGAAAATAATAATATTGGCTTACTTTCACAAAACAACGGAATATTTTCTGAATATGTTCATAAAGATATTTTATTCTACAAGTTTAAGCAGCAAATTGTAAAATCTAGTTTTGTTGGTAGAGACATTTTAATAAATATTTCCAAAATTATTTTTGAATCTGATCTAACTAATTTCACTTTATTTGATAATCGTTCAATTAATAAGCTTATCTTTAAAGAATCAAAATCAAATAAATCTATCACAGGAGAAATAATATTTTTTGATGTTTTTGGTAATGCTATTACTAATATAAGGATGGATATAAATCTTAAAACATCTATTTTCAAAGATGAAGTAATAGAAATATGTTTAGATATTGAAACAGTACATTCAAAACAAATATTTGTATATTGGGGAGATATGGGAACCCTAGAAATAGCATTAAAAAATGATAATTTTAAGCTAAGAACATTGGCTAAAACTGGTGATTCTATCTCTGCTTTTTATTAACTTAGAATGAAATTAATAATAATTCTTAATTTTGTTAAATAGCTTTGGAAGATATGAAAAATATAAATATTGTACTTGGAATATGTGGATCAATCTCTGCATATAAATCTCCACTCATTTTAAGAGAATTGGTTAAGGCAGGGTATGATGTAAACTGCATTATCACTAGCTCCTCAAAAGAGTTTGTAACAAGCGGTACATTATCTAATTTAAGCAAAAATGTTGTGATAGAGGATTTATACGACAAACAATTCTCAGATGACGGTGCTTGGCATGTAAAACTAGCTCATAAATGTGATTTATTATTAATTGCTCCATGTTCTGCCGCTACGATTGGCAAGTTAGCAAATGGTATTTGTGATAATGCTCTTACTACTTTTGCTATGGCTCTACCTTCAGATACCCCAATTGCTATTTGCCCAGCTATGGATTATACAATGTGGTACAACCCAATATTCCAGGAAAATTTAAATAAATTGGAAGAATTTGGTTACAATATTTTAGAGCCAGAAACTGGAGAATTATCCTCTGGACTATCTGGAAAAGGTAGATTGCCAGAAATCAGCAAGATAATTGATTTTACAAAAGATATTTTAAATAAAAATTCCTCAACTATCGCGAATGAAGATAATCCAACAAACAAAACTAAAATATCAAAATTAAATGGTAAATCACTACTTATAACAGCTGGCCCTACCAAAGAAAAAATTGACGATGTTCGATACATTTCAAATTTTTCGAGTGGAAAAATGGGATTTGCTATTGCAAATGAAGCATTAAAAAGAGGTGCACTTGTTACAATTGTTAGTGGTCCTGTTGAGATAGCTAAACCAAATACAAATTATATTTCAGTGGAATCTGCTGAACAGATGAAAGATGCTGTAATGGAATTACAAAATGAGACAGATATATTTATTATGACAGCTGCTGTTTCTGATTATAGACCTAAATACAAATTCGAAGGAAAGATTAAAAAAGAAAATCAAGTAAAAGATGAAATTAAAATTGATTTAGTTGAGAATCCTGACATATTAAAAATTGTTGGTAAAAATAAATCTCCGAATCAAATTGTAGTTGGATTTGCTTTAGAAAGCGAAAATGAAATTGTTAATGGTAGGAAGAAACTAATTTCAAAAAATGCTGATTTGATTGTTATTAATAAATCGGGAAAAGATAACTTAGTATTTGGAAGTGATTTTAATAAAATAACGATAATTGATAAGAAGTACGAAGAAGAATTTGATTCAATGACAAAATCAGATTGTGCAATAGAAATTTTAGATAGAATTGAATCTAAAATATAGATCACTATTTTTCAATCACTATCAAGACTTCTTCCCCATTCAATTGTTCTTTTTCTTTAATATTAATTACTTTTACTTTACCTGCTATGGGCGAATAAAGAGTGGTTTCCATTTTCATAGCTTCAACAACTATTAAACCATCACCTTCTTTAACTTCTTGGTTTTTATCAACTAATAATTTTACAACACTACCAGGCATAGGTGGGTAAATCTCAACCCTCGATTGGTTATTTGAAGCTTCACCATAGACATCATCATCTTCAACAATTTTATAAGTATAATTTTTTCCATCTATATTAACATAGACTGAATCTTTATGTTTAAAAAAGTAAGAATCATATTTATTTCCATCAACAACTATCTGTGCGGAATGCTCTTTCTTATCCTGCACATCAAAGACGGTCGAAGATTCTTCAATAGTTAAAGTTTCATTTTGAATATCAAATTCAAATATTGTGTTATCTTTTTTTAGTCGCATCTAGATGCCCAATTTAATCTCAAAGGTAGTATGTATTTTTTTAAATCTAAATAGATTAACGGATTTATGAAATTATTTATTGCTTTAGTTAGTGAATGTTCAAAAAAAAAAGCCATCAAAAAAATGATGACTTATTTTAGTAGCGGGGACAAGACTCGAACTTGCAACCTTCGGGTTATGAGCCCGACGAGCTACCTATTGCTCCACCCCGCGATCAATTAAGATTACAAAGATAAGAATATTTTTTTAAATTGCAATACATTATTTATGAATTTGAACAAACAACAATATTATTCTGTTTATAGTAACAAGAACTTATCATTGACCGCAAATGCGGGGTCAGGAAAAACTCAGGTGCTGACTTCTCGATATTTAAATTTATTGACTGAAAATAAAGAAATTGATTACGAACCCAGTAAAATTTTAGCGATTACTTTTACAAAAAAAGCTGCAGCTGAAATGAGATCAAAAATCATAAAGGAGCTAAACCTAAAACTAAAAAATGAGGTTGATTCACAAATTGTTCATAAGCTAAAAAATCTAATTTCTAAAATGGGTCAAGCGAAGATTCAAACAATTAATAGTTTTTGCATGGATTTAATCGAAGAGTATCCAGATAAAATTGATGTAATGGATATGGGTAGTCCACCAACTAAAGGCATCCAGAACTCATTTTTTATTGAAAATACAAATGATGCATTAATAGAATTAGCTAATAATCAACCTGAAAAGCTTAAGTTACTACTTACAATGTTTAGTTTGGATGATCTTGGCGACCACATTAAAAAGATTGCATTAGATTCAATAAATTTAAATTATTTAAAATTAATATACAAAAATGATGACTCTTATATCCAGTCAATGGTCGAAAAAGAAATAATAGGTATTTTCAAAATACATTTTGAAAATTATACTCAATCAGCAAAAAAGATAATATCTAATTATGATATAAATTCTGCAACAGTTAATGCCAAAACAAATATTGATTTATTTAAAAAACTACTTCTGGATTTAGAAATATCTTTTAAAGAAAATAATTATGATATTTATAATATTAATAAATACATTTCTTTATTAAAGATAAAATTTTCAGGCAAACTCTTTACAACTTATTTTAAAGCTTATTCAGATGATCATCTTAATGATTCTATTAATGTTATTATTGATATAACTAATTCAATTGCATTGGATAATCCTATTAATATTAAGGTTGGAAGGTATATTTTTGATTTAGCTAATAAAATTAACGATAAGTATTTTAAATACAAGAAAATAAATAATTATATCGACTATGACGATCAATTAATATTTGCAAATACTCTACTAGATGATGAGTTAATACGAAATAAAACATCTTCTCAAATTAGGCACATTATGATTGACGAATATCAAGATACAAATGATATACAATTTAAAATCATTAATAAATTATTATTAGACCCAACAATTAAACTTTTTATTGTTGGAGATTTAAAGCAAAGTATTTACGGGTTTAGGAATGCAGAAATAAAGATTTTTAATGATACAAATAATATTATTAAATCAAGAAATAACATCAATCAGCCAATCAATGAAATATCTAATTCAAAAATTAACAAAATGGAACTTACCCCAGATGAATTAGATGGTTTAGTAGAATTAAGTGTTTCATACAGAATGAATAAAGAAATTGCTACTTTTATAAATGTAATTTCCAAATCTTTATTTAGTGAAAACAACCCCTACGCAACTAAGGACACACCAATAATAGTAGGATCTAATGTTGATGTACCGGAAAACCAGAACAATATTGAACTTCTAGTAAATACCAACCCACATTTGTATTATCAAAATGTAGTTAATCGAATAAAATTATTATTGAATGATGGTATAGAGCCAAAAAATATTTGTTATCTGGCAAATAATAACAAACAACTCGTCAGTTTATCAAAAGTTCTTATTATTAACAATATAAAACATGAACTTCACGCTAAAGAAAACTTTTATGAAATACAAGAAATAGATGATATAATTAATTACCTAAATGTATTAGCTGGTAATACCTCAAATATTCTAATAACAAAACTTCTTAGATCATATTTTTTTGGATTAACAGATACCGATTTGCTGAATTTATATTCTATTGATACTAATATTTTAAATGCTTTAGTATTATCAGATAATAGAATTTATAATGACATATTTAATAAAATAACAAATACTATTAATGTAGCTCATCAACTTGAATTGATTGAAGTAATCCAAGAAATGATTAGCAACAGCTCATGGGATAGTATTACTAGTAAAACTAAAATTAAACAGGAAATTGATAAAAATGTAAATTCATTTACAAAAATTATTTTTGAAAAGTTATCTTACGGCATAGTTAATATTAATGAATTTTTAGAAAATATAAAATTAGATAATGATACTGAAGATGAGATTTCTTTAAGTAAAACAAAAATTAATCTATTAACTATTCATAAGTCTAAAGGTTTAGAATTTGATTGTGTAATATTACATAATTTAAATTCATTTTACAGAAAAAGTTCAAAGATATATATAACAAGAGATTATGGTATTAGCTTTAATAACAAAAATGATAACAAACTAAAAATCAAGCATCCAACTAATTCTAGCACCTATCTATATGGTATTAAAAATAATACAGCTTTGGATGAAGAATACAAAAGGCTATTATATGTAGCCTTAACAAGGGCTAAAAATCAGTTGATTTTAACTTGTGACCTATCTAAAACCAAAAAAGATGGTTCATTTACAGTCTTAAACAAATCATTTTTACAACTAATATTAAATGCCTTATCTGTTGATTATCAATCATTAACATTAGATAACTTATCAAATCTAAAAGTTATAAATAATATAGATATATTAAATAATAATATTATTAATAATTCTAATGTAGAAGTTGATATTACAATAAATACAGACCTAGTTTCAGTAGAATTAGAAATCAATAATACAAATGAAGAAATTTTTGATTTATCGGGACCCATTATCGATAAAATCAGTTTAGAAAACTTAACAGCAACTAAACTCAATTACCTGAAAAATAATACAGATATATTCAGAAAACGATATATTTATGGTCTACCTGAAACAGACTCTTATCAATTTAAAGGTATTCATAACAACCCTAATTCTGATGAAGAAGAGATTCTTGGTACGAAAAAAGGAGTTTTAGTTCATGCAGTTTTAGAGAATATTCAAACATTTTTCATTGGTAATAAAATAAATGATGACATAATTATAAAAAATATAGGAAGGGTTTTGAAAAATGAAATAGGGGATTCTGCCCAACTTAAAGAGATGTTACTTACTACTGTTTATAGTCTACTTAATTCTAATTTTATACAGTCCAATATTGATAATTTAAAAGATTCAATCACTGAAGCAACTCTTCAACTGCCCTTTAAAGATGACTTACTTACTGGCTCTATTGATTTATATACCAAAGATATAAATGATAATTTTGAAATATGGGATTGGAAAACTAACAATATATCATCTGAACAAATAGAAGAAACTGCTAATTTTTACAAACCACAATTATTATTTTATGCTTATTTAATTAGCTTTTATAATCCCAAACAAAGTATATTTAAATGTAGATTACTATTCACTAAATTTTCAAATGACTTTTCATTAACAGATGATTGGGTTTATACATTTAATTT
>JAONBD010000043.1 GCA_028376765.1 Candidatus Kapaibacterium sp. | reverse complement strand
AAAAATTGAAGATTTTATTAGTTTTAATGTTAGACCATTATTGAACTATGTGTTTTTTGATGAAAACTCATCAAAATTATCAACTAGATATAAACAGATTAATCAAACTGAAGCTCAAAATTTTACCAATAAGAATTTGCAAAACCTTGACCCATTAGAAACTTACTATCAAGTTTTAAATATATATGGCTTTAGGTTATCACAAGATCAAAGTGAGCAATTAACATTAGTTGGTACTAATAGTAACTTAGGACCTGAATTAAATAATTTGGAATTATCAAAGAATAGAGCCCTAGAAATAAAAAAATACTTAGTAAATATTTGGAATATTGATTCAAATAGAATAAAAATTGAATCTAGAAACCTACCCAGACAAGCCTCTAGATCGGATACATTAACTGGAGTCGAAGAAAATAGAAGGGTAGAGTTTATTAGTTCTGAACTTGTATCTGGGTCGGTTCAAACAGTCGATACTTTAAGAAAAATCAGCCAAACCACCATAAGATTCAAACCTGATATTGAAAGTGAAGCTGGGATTAAAAACTGGAATTTAATTGTAAAACAAAATAATAACACCTTAAAACAATTCCAAGGCAATGATTTTCCAAATTCAAATTTGGATTGGTCACTAAATTCTGACACAAAAAATATTCCTGTTAGTTCTGAACAAATTGAATACAGATTAGAAGTATCAGATTCAGTTGGGCAAAAATATAACACCAAAGTTAAAAATATTCCTATTGACAAGTTAACAATTGATAGAAAAAGATTAGAACGAAAAGCTGATAAAGAGTATGAATATTATAGTCTAATCTTATTCCAATATGGGCGATTTGATTTAGGAAATAAACATAAAAAAACTGTTGATTTCGTGAAATCTCGAATTTCTAATAACTCAAAGGTAACTATAATAGGCCATACCGATAAAATTGGAGATGAGAATATTAATAAAAGAATATCATTAAACAGAGCGACAGCCGTAGCTAAAAGGTTGAAAATTCCAAATGCAATTGTCATTGGCTCTGGTGAATCAAATATTCTTTTTGATAACAACCTACCAGAAGGAAGATTCTATTGCAGAACAGTAAGAATTGAAGTTGAAACTAAAGTTGAAAACTGATTAAAAAAAATTTCTTAAAAATAATATTCTATTTTATCAATATTATTTGTATTTTAGCCAAAGATAAATTAGTTTGATATAAACTAATACAATTTCAAAAATGTAAAAAATGAATATTATACTCGAAAATAATAGTTTCACAATGGATACACGAGAAGCTAGGCTTACACGGTTATACCATTTAAAGTCAAATATTGAAAAATATGCTGCTGAAATTTCCTTGGAAACCAGTACATTAGAGTGGAGTATAAATGCTTTTGATAGTTTCAAATATCATTTAGAAAAACAAAGTAAAGATTTCCAAATTAAAAATGATATTTTTAAAAGTAGTAATGAATCTGAAGGTGAGCTGTATAATAGATACATTGCAATAAAAGAACTAATTCTTGCAAAATCTGAAAAAGATTCCATTATTAGATCTGATTTAAATTTAGAAGGCTCTTTTCCTGCCAATAAATTAAAGAGATTTGAAATTGTGGAACAAACTATTAATTATGTAAAAAAAAATAAGAAATTAATTGAAGATTTAAAGCTTCCTTATTTACTATTCGAAAATTTGGAATATTTAAACAGTAAAGCTAAAGGGTTTTATCATAAAGCGTTAGAAATTAAAAGTACTGCGTTTTCAACAACAAATAATCTTAACCAAAAATTTGATGATGATTCGATAAAGCTTAGAGAACTTTTTAATTGGCTTGTAGCTTTTTGGAGTAAGAAGGACTGCAAGTTAACTGAATTGGGATTTACTTTACCTCTATCAGTTTCAAAATCTTCAAAAACACCTAAGGAAGTTCAAGGTTTAAGATTACAAGACGATAAGATAACTTGGAATCCAGTTGGAGGAGATAATACCTATCAGCTTGCCCATAGAGTAATCAAAAATGGTCAAGATTATAGAGAGTTATACTTTGGAAAAGATTCTGTGGTAAAGTTAAATGGTATTGGTGAGTATAAAGTAAGAGCTAAAAACAGTTTTGGCTTTGGTTTATGGTCAAAAACAATTGAAATATAGTTAGTATAAATTTTTAAGGGATCATTAATATGACCAAAAATCTACAAATAAAATGGAAGATAGTATTGCCAATAGCGATAGTTTCTATCTTGGGTGCTTTTGGAAGTTACCTGTATACCTCAAATATATATGAGGAAAGTGAAATCAGATCTTACCTAAATAAGGCAAGAACTATTACAATTGCAGCTGATGGTGCAAGAGACTTTACAGCAATTCAAAACATGAGTAAAGTTTTTAAGGATAGCTTAACTAATGTTGAAGATATTCTTAAAACTGTACCAATTGTTGCAGCTATGGAACTTGCAAGCTTAAAAGCTGATGAGTTGGGTTTTGAATTTAAAGTTCCTGCAGAATCGTTTAGGAATCCTGATAACGCTCCTGATGAATTCGAAGCTAATATATTAAAACAGCTTAGAGCAAAGATGGCTGTTAATTCTGATGATAATAGTATGTATGAAATATATACTGATAAAAATGGAATTGATAAATTAAGATTTTTTAAGGGTATTACACTTTCTGAAGATTGTATGGCATGTCATGGTGAACCTTCATTGTCACAAGTGTATTGGGGTAATGATAAAGGTTTAGATCCTACTGGTGCTAAGTTAGAAAATATGAAGGTTGGATTTATGAAAGGTGCATTTGAGGTTACCATGGATATGTCTCCAGTGTATGCACGTGTTAATGAAGCAAGTACAAAAATACTTGGAATATCACTTTCAGTTGGCTTATTAATATTAATAATTTCTATTTTAGTTGCAAACAGTATAACAAAACCAATAAATAAACTAAGCGAAGCTGCAATTAAAATATCTAATGGTAATCTTAATGATCCTATAGATTTTAAAAGACAAGATGAAGTTGGAAAGTTAGGAGGGTCTTTTGAAAAGGTAAGGACTAACTTACTTTCTATAATTTCTCAAGGAAGTGAGTTGAGTAATCATATAATCCATGGTAGATTATCAGAAAAAACTGACTCTTCAAAGCAAAGTGGTTCCTATGCTGACCTGCTTAATGGTATGAACACCATTGCTAAAGCAAACAATAATGTTTTGGACAAGGCAACAAATGTTATGGTTGCTGATGATACTGGTGTTATTAGGCATATGAATGAGAACCTTGTTAAATTATTAACCGATAACCAAGATGGAATTAGAAAAACTATTCCGTCATTCGATGTAAAAAAGTTAATAGGTACAAATATTGACACATTCCATAAAAACCCATCCTATAATAGGGGAGTACTCGATAAAATTCAAGGTACTCATACTGCAGTTATTAGCCTAGGTAAACTGGCTTTTAAACTTGCAATATCTCCAATACATGATGATAATGGTGACAGAAGTTCATTTGTAGTAGTTTGGGATAATTATACTTATGATAAGATTTTCCAAGATGAATTAATCAGTGTAATTGATAAAATTAAAACTGGTCAATTAGATCGTAGAATGACTGTTGAATTATTAAATGATACTTTTGCAGGAACTGGAAAATCAATTAATGAAATGTTAGACGGTATTGTTAATCCATTTAAAATCACATCTAATTATTTAAATGATATTTCATTAGGGAAGATGCCTAATGAGATAACTGAAGCTTACCAAGGTGAGTATGATACTATTAAGCAAAATATTAATAAGCTTATATCTACTTTAAACAGCTTTATTAGTGACATGAGTAATATGAGCAAAAAACACGATGAAGGTTTAATTAGTGTATTAATGGATGAAAACGCATTTTTAGGTGCTTATAAAGAAATGGCTAGTGGAGTTAACGAAATGGTTAACGGTCACATCAATGTTAAAAAGAAAGCGATTAGAGTTGTACAAGAATTTGGAAATGGTAACTTCGATGCAGATATCGAGAAATTACCTGGAGAAAAAGCATTTATTAACGAAGCACTGGATTTAGTTAGAGATAATTTAAAGTCATTCCAATCTGAAGTCCAATTATTAATTGATTCTGCTAAAAATGGAGAATTAGAAAATAGGGGACAAGCTGGCAAATTTAAAGGTGAATGGTCAGAATTAGTTAGTGGATTAAATCAAATTTTAGAAGCTATTACTGAGCCAATTGACGAATCGAGTATAGTCCTATCAAAAATGTCTGGTGGTGATTTTACTGTCAGAATGAATGGTGAATACAAAGGTGAATTTAATACTTTAAAAAATAATATTAATTTACTTGTTGAATCATTAAGCTCACTACTATTCCAATTACAAGAAAGTATTAATACAACTGCTGCTACAGCTGCAGAGCTATCATCCACTTCGGAATCTATGGCTTCGGCTTCGGCAGAGCAAAGTGCTCAAACTGATGAAGTAGCTTCTGCTGTTGAGGAAATGTCTCATACCATTTCAGAGAACGCAAGATCTTCCATAAAAACTTCTGAGGTTGCTACTAATAATGGTGATTCTGCAAGAGAGGGTGGAGAGATTGTAAAAGAAACAATTAAGAAGATGAAAGATATTGCAGATGTTGTTTCTAATTCTGCTGTAACTGTTGGTGAGTTAGGTGAAAGTTCTAAAGAGATTGGAGAAATTGTTTCTGTAATTGACGACATTGCTGAACAAACTAATATGTTAGCTCTAAACGCAGCGATTGAAGCAGCGAGAGCAGGTGAGCAAGGACGTGGTTTTGCAGTTGTTGCCGATGAAGTTAGAAAACTAGCTGAAAGAACAAGTGAGGCTACAAAACGAATTTCTAAGATGATTTCGGGTATTCAAATTAAAACTGGTGAAGCAGTTGATGCAATGAACAAAGGAAATAAAGAAGTTGATATGGGTATTAAACTAGCTGATAATGCTGGTGTATCTTTAAACAATATACTTTTAAACGCAAAAGAAGTTCTTGATATGATTAATCAAATTGCAGCTGCATCTGAAGAGCAATCTGCAACTAGTGAAGAAATATCTAAAAACGTTGCGTCTATTTCCCAAGTTACATCAGAGTACTCAAGAAAGGTACAGGATATATCTTATTCAGCAGAAGATTTGAGCAAATTAACAAATGACTTAGAAGTAATTGTCGGTAAGTTTAAATTCGAGAAAACTTCTGGAAATAAAGCTTTAGATGTTAGTAATGGTGATGTTCACAATAAAAAATTACTGAACTAATATTTATTAATATTTCACTACAAAAGAATGGTTTAAAATTTTAAACCATTCTTTTTTTTTATTTCTGATTTTAAAATTTTGAATAGTATAAATATTATTGTAATTTCGGATAAAATAGTCTTAAATAAAAAAGGTTTTATAAATGGCTTTACTTTCAAAATCATGTATTTATGGCATAAGAGCATCAATATTTGTAGCTATTAAATATGAAGAAGACAAATATTTGTCAATACCTCAAATAGCTAATGAATTGCAATTGTCAAGTCATTTTTTAACAAAAATTCTTCAAAAATTAACTATTAAAGAAATATTGTTATCCTACCGAGGACCTAATGGTGGGGTTAAATTAAAGAATAATCCGGAAGAAGTTAAACTTCTAGAAATAATTGAGGCTATTGATGGTTTAACTTTATTCGAGGAATGTGCGCTTGGTTTAGAAGGTTGTGGTATGTATTACCCCTGTCCACTTCATTACAGTTGGTCGAAACATAGAGAATCATTAATGGAATTATTTGAAAGAGAAACACTAAAATCCTTAGCTGATAGCGTTAATACAGCTGGGTTTAGATTAAGAACTCTTGATGTAGCTAACCTAACAAAAGTAAATTAATATCTCAATAATAATATTTTCACTTTTGAATTTAAGAAATTGGTCCACTTCCCAGACATTCTCTACCATCGTACCAAGCTGCAAATTGACCTGGAGAAATGCCTTCTTGAAACTCATTGAAATATATTATTAAAGAATCTTTATTCTGAATTAGAAGTGCATCTTGAAGTGCTTGCCTATGTCTAAATCTAACCTTATAATTACGCTGCTCGTTTAATTCCATCTTTTGTGAAGGTCTAATCCAATGAACTTCCGATGATTTAATAAATAAACCTTTTCTTTTTAATAATGGATGATCCAATCCTTGCCCAACGTAAATAATATTTTCTTTATTGTCAATATGTAATACAAATAATGGTTTTGGAAATCCACCTAGACCTAATCCTTTTCTTTGTCCAATGGTATAAAACTGAACACCTTTATGGCGACCTATAACATCTCCTAAATTAGGAGTAAAGTTATAAGGTTTTGAAGCTTTATTATGATCGGTAAAATCTATTTCTTTAACAATATCTAATCCTACTTCATTTGATATTTCTATTACGTCTCCAGACCTTGGTATCAACTTTTGTTTTAAAAAAGTGGGTAAATCTACCTTTCCAATAAAACATAATCCTTGTGAGTCTTTTTTTGAATGAGTAGCTAATTTATTTTGTTTTGCAATTTTCCGAACATCTTCTTTTAAAATTTCAGATATAGGAAAAATAGCTTTGGAAAGTTGGTACTGATTTAACTGACTCAAGAAATAGCTCTGATCTTTATTTGAATCAATTCCCGATAATAATTTATATTCATTGGTTGATTTGTCGTAAGATTTACCACAATAATGACCTGTAGCAACATATTCAGCTCCAGATTCTAGTACTATATCTAAAAAAACATCAAATTTTATTTCTCTATTACAAAGAATATCTGGGTTGGGTGTTCTACCTGCATCATATTCCGAAAACATATAATCAACAATCCTTTTTCGGTATTCTTCGCTTAAATCTACTTTAGATAGGGGGATGTTTAGCTGATTAGAAATTAATTGTGCAAAATCTAAATCATCTTCCCAATGGCATTCACCATCTAGAATTCCAGTAGTATCGTTCCAATTTTGCATAAAAATTGCAGAAACTTCATTACTTGTATCTTTCAACAAAAATGCAGCTACACTCGAATCTACTCCACCAGAAAGCCCAACAACAATTTTCTTATTATCTAAATTCTCCAAACCTTATTCCTATTCTACCTGATTGATTTAATTGAGAGCCAGCCTGCTTTTGTAGGGTGTAATTCAATTGTAAATTGAAACCTCTAACAATTTCAAATGTAAAATCAAATTCTCCAGTAAATACTTCAATTAAGTTCCCATCTAAAAAAGTAACAGTATTTGAATCTTCAAATCTATTAGTTTGTAGTGGATCTCCTCCGACATTTTTGATGAGATTACCATCAATAACTACATTTTCTCCATGGCGTAAATAACTGAAATTTGCTTTAAGCGGAAACCTGTTACCCCACCACTTTTGTAAAAGAATAGAAAACTGCTCTGAGTTAGGAGGTATATAGCCTGCAAACAATATACCGTCGTTTGTTAATGATTGCTGATTATCAAAGTGCGAGAATACATAAGGTTCGTTTCTAGCATATTCAAATCCTAAATCAAATCCTAGTGGCATGGATGATATAGCTGAAAAATTATAAGCGGATTTATTAGACCAAAATCCATTTCCAATTTCTTCAAAAATTATATCATCAAGTAGATATGTCCCTTTTAGTTGAAGATTTTTAATAGGTCTAATTACGAAATCAAAACCCATTACCGAGTTATCCCTATCCCTTAGAGCATGTTCTAATGATTTAAAAAAACTTAAAGGATTCAAATAAGCTATATCCATACCTCTATTTGTATAAGTTATCTCTTCCCAAATTGATATTTCACCCCAACTTGGTCTAAAAGAAGCTCTATGAATTACAAGGTATTTCTCAATAAATTCGGAATCAACTCCTGTTGTTTGAGTACTCAAAGGCAAAGATATTAAACTAGCATGGGTATGTTTATATTCAAAACTTTTAAATTTTGCACCAATTGAAAATGCATCAAATGGTGTTGATAAATCTGAAATTATTAGCTTCTGATTTAATCCAGATCCAACTAATCTATTTTCTCTACCAACATAAGCATAGAACCAATCATATTGGAATCTTACATGCGATTCAGTAAAATCAAAATCAGAGTCATAAACTGTAAATTTAACATTTTGACCAAGCCTCGGATCTTCAGTCAATAAAGTTTTATCTCCCGTTAACTGTGATCCATTTGTAACTTGTAATTGATAACCTAAAACATTATCGATTGTACCATAAATTCGAGTTCCTGCATTTGCTAATAAAGCATTTCTAGAGGAATCTTGATGGGAAAATCTCAATTCTAAATTAGCAAGAGGTCGTATGCTTACTGTATTATTACCTTGAAGTTTATAAAAGAACTTTTCATCATTGCCAATCAGAGGTTCAAAAAAGACTTGATTTGAATCAGTATCAGATGGGATTAATACTCTATTTTGATTTTTGATGATTTCAAATTCTTGAAGAAAAAGTTTATGTGTTTTTAACTCAGTTTTGCTTAATGTTTGCGAATCGACATTTGTAAGAATATCAATAATATCTTGTCTTTGCATGGGCAAATCAGATAATGAATAGTGTTTCAAATAACCTTTTGTTTCTAATCTTAATAGGTAATCATAAACTGGATGATATACATGAACATGCTCAACTTGAGATTTAAGCGTTATACTAATAAGAACAAAAAGAAATAGAATGATTTTCATTATTTAACGAAATTAACTAATTGAATAATAAACAGACCCAAAGCTCCTATCGCTCCAAGAATCCCTGCTAATGCGGCATATTCCTGTGTTTGAGTTGTTTTACTGATTATCGGATGGGTTGGTACATAAATTATATCACCAGGCATAACAATAGTATTTCTATCTATTTCTTCCCAAATTTCAGTTCCACCTCTAATAATTCTAATACGATTATCATCAGCAGATTCGACCATACCACCAGCTAAATTTATATACCAATTGGGATGTTTTCCAGCTTTGAACTCAATAAATCCAGGCTGCTTTACTCTTCCCATAACCATTGTACGAGTGGGACAATTTGATATGTAAATATAATCTCCGTCCTTAAGGAGTACATCATTGGCTGATCCATTTACAACTTCTTCAAAATTTAAAGAAACTCTAGGCTCTCTTAATCTGTATTCTAAATTAATCATATTAGTATCTTCAACAGTCAAATCATAATATTTAAGATGATCCATTATATCTTTTTCAAACACAAAATCTTTATCTTCAAAATCATTTAGATTAATTATCTTAGATAGATTAAGACATGAAGTAGATTTTATGCCACCCGCAAGTTCTATAACTTTATTTAGGGTAGATTCGCCTTCTTTTATTACAAAACTACCAGGATTAAAAACTTCACCCCTTATTGTGATTAGTCCAAAGTTGGTGTTTGAAGATTTTGTTTTTGAACCAATTACAATTGTTGAACCACTATTAATTTTAGGATTAAAATCTTGAAGCTCCAGCTTGGTATCAAATTTTAATTTTACTTTTGTCCCATCATCTAAGAAAAGGAAAGAATTATTTATATCAGCATTTTCAGTCAATCCACCAGAGATTGTTAATGCTGTATTTATATCATCTCCATCCCTATGAGAAATTTTAGAAGGATTGTTCACCTCTCCAACAACAGAATAATAATTTTTATCTTCATCCATTTTTGGAATTGTTATTATATCACCTTCTCTTATAAATGGGTTCTGAGATTTATCTTTAAATTCAGATACTGCCAAGTCTATAATTCTTGTATTATTTTGATTTTGTAAAATAATATTACGTTCCGAAAAGACATAATTTGAAGGGTTACCTGTAATAGTTGAAATATTTTTCTTTAGTTCAGAATTTGCATAATTATTATATTCATTGATTTTATTTGATTCAGTTAATAGTTTGTTATCTTTAATTTCACTAGCATACATTATAACATCTTTTACAGTCATATTTGCTGATAAGGTAAATAAACCTGGGTTTTTAACATTACCTCTAACTTGAATAATAACAGTACGAGGTTTGAATAAAGAAAGTATAACTTTTGTTTTTGGAGAATTCAATCCATCGATAGATTTTATTTCATTTCGTACTTCACTTATTGATTTATTATATACATCTAGCATACCATAATTTCTTGGTAAAATCAACAGACCCTCAGGATCAACTGTTAGATATTCTGATTTAGTTTGATAGGGTAAGATTTTGAATTGAAACATATCACCAGGCCCACACTTATATAAATCTGGGTCAATTCTTCTTGAGTAGGGGATAGATGATTTGTTAAAATTCTCAGTATTTTTAATCTGATCTAACTTATCATCCATAAACATTTTTTCTAATTGTTGATCTCCACCAATTTGAGAAAATGATATATTAGATAAAATTATTATTGCTATAATATATTTCATTATGTTTTTATTAAATTAAATCGCAAATTATTTTACAAATTCTTTCAGATGCTTTACCATCCCACAATTTTGGAACTGTACCATTTTTAAATTTGTTATTTATAACTTTTTCAAACTCTTTAAGAATCGAAGTCCTATCTGGATTTACTAAAGAATTAGTTCCTTCACTAATAGTAATTGGTCTTTCTGTAGATGTTCTAAGTGTAATACATGGAACAAGTAATTTTGTAGTCTCTTCTTGAATCCCACCAGAATCTGTTAATACAACTTTAGCAATTTGCATTAATGCTAAAAAGTCTAAATAACCTAATGGCCCAAGTAGTTCAATATTCTCATTATTTTCTAATTTAGAATAAAGGTTAAATTTAACTAAACTATTTTTTGTTCTCGGGTGAACTGGAAATATCACTCTGATTTTCTTAGAAATTTCCAAGAATGTATCCACCATTGATTCAAGTTGATCTTTCTCATCAACATTACTGGGGCGATGCATGGTTAATAATAAAAAGTCTTTTTTACTATTCTCTTTATATATTTCTTGATTTTTGGAACTCTCAATTGCAAACTCTAGAGAGTCGATCATAGTGTTCCCAACAAAGAACATTTTAGATTCATCAAATCCTTCTCGCTTTAAATTAAACAAAGCTGAAGGCTCTGTTAAAAAACAGAAATCAGAAATAGCATCAGTAGCTAATCTATTAACTTC
>JAONBD010000042.1 GCA_028376765.1 Candidatus Kapaibacterium sp. | reverse complement strand
ATTCTCTTGAAATCCTCCTTCGCCAATAATGTTAGGGCTAGTTGTGGAACCAACAGCTACAATTTGATTAAGATTTTTATTAAATCCCAAATCATAAATCAAATCATCTCCATTTCCACCATAGTAAGTATCCCAAATTGGTGTTCCATTCAAAGCAAATTTTGAAATATATAAATCAAAACCACTTGTTAGATTATTCTGAAAGCCACCATTAGCGAAAATGTTTTCACAAGTTGTATGTCCACCAAAATAAACAGCATCGGTACCATTATATAATACTTTAACACCCATAATAAATTGTTCGCTAAGAACTGGATTTTCAAAATCTTCAGGTACTCCACAACCAAAGTAAGAAGCCCATAATCGTTGTCCACCCGAATCAAATTTGCCAGTATAAAGGACATAACCATCATCAGTATGAATTCCTGGATATGAACCAAATCCTAGATTAGTACTTTTTGCATTTCCACAAATATAAATATTATCATCTTCTCCAATACCTATACCGCTTAAATTATCCTCTTCAGGTCCTCCAAAATAGGTTCCCCAAAGGCGTTGCCCTTCACTACTAAATTCAGAAATAAAGCCAGATTTACTATTAGTACCACCTGCTATATTAGATTGCCAACCACCTACTCCTATTACATCAGAACTGGTTGTAGTCCCCCCTAATACTGGGTTCCCTTTAGAATTGACAGCAACTCGAACAAAAATCTCTTCTCCATTACCACCATAATACGTTCCCCACAAACGTTGACCATTATTATCAAATTTAACAAGGAATGCATCTAAACCAAAGCCTTTTGTTTCCTGCCAACCGCCGTCTCCATAAACATCATCTGCATCTGTTCGACCACAAAAAAACATATTATTATCACTATCGAGGGCAAAATCAACCTGATACTCGAATCCTTCGCACTCACAATCCTTGGCTCTTCCATAATAAGTTCCCCATACACGTTGACCATTTTCGTCAAAGCTCGCTAAAAAATTATTATAATCAGTTCCTAAAATATCAGATTGCCAGCCACCTACTCCAAGAACATCTTCACTTCTTGTTGTTCCACATATATATATATTTTGATTAGTACCAAGTTCTAATGAACCAGCATATTCATTACTTTTACCACCATAGTATGTAGTCCACAATCGTGTTCCATCAGGAGAGAATTTTGATATAAATAATTCTCTTCCTCCATTTAATGTTGATTGATAGCTTCCATCTGTTGCGATTCCTTCACCACAATAAATTGCTCCGTATAGTACAATATTGTCAGAATTATCAAAATCGAAGGATGTCATATCACCTTTAGAATTGGAATTATTACATGTTCCACCATAATAAGTACCCCAATCTCTGGTAACAGGATCAATTATTAAATCTTGTTTGTTATTGTAATTTCCAATATTCAAACTAAATAAGTTTTCACCCTTTAATCCAAATGAAGATTCAACTTTATTTTGTTTACCCTCTTTAATCTGATAGGAAAAAGGTTTAGTTTGTTGGATTATATTAAAATCAGTTTCAACTATTAAATCACCTGAGTTATTAATATTTAAATCTTTAACGTTTTCTACTGAGATGCTAATCTCTGAGGGGCTCCCCCCTGGATGAACTATATAGTCATATTCTAATTCACCATATTTGCTAGTATAGAAAACTAAATCAATATTATCATAAATATTTTTATATACTATTTTTTTGAACCTTTTGACATTCAGAATACCATTGGGACAGTGAGATAAATAATAATTATCATAGCCATCGAAAGTATTTTCTCCATATAACTTAGAATCATAATTTGAATTCACATAATCCATATCTTGTCTAGAAGAACTTATCTTAATATGCTCATTATTACTTATTTCATTGAAATCTTTTTCAGCACCAGATTCTAGGTTTTCATACTTAAATGATATGTATGAAATACCTGATTGTCGGAAATAAAGATCTTTCCCAGTGAATCGAGCGTAAAACAATACATCTTTTAATGGATTACCATCTTTATCTGCTAGTTGACCTTTATTCTCGATAAATTCAATTTCACAATCTGAATTGAAATTTATACTTTCTAAAAGATCTAAATTACTTTCTTGTGATTTTATACTATCAATCGAAAATAGCAACAATATTAGCACTAATATTTTCATTACTTACACCTAACTACTCAACAATAAACTTTTTGTTAAATAGCTGTCCATTATTTGTGACTTGAACAAAATATAAGCCTATTGGAAAACTTCTAGTATTAATTTGTTTTGAGCCTGAAAAGTTATTGGTTTCATTAACACAAACTCCGCTTAAAGAGTATATTTTAAGACTACTGCTACTATTATTTTGGTTTGTTATTGTAATGTATTCTCTTGATTGTGAAAATTTGATATGGGTATTTTCTGTAATTACGCTGTTAATCGATGTATCTACTCGCTCAGTTTCATAAGTTAGCCCAGGTAGCAAGTCGTTTGTAACCACACACCAATACAAGCCATCTTCTGAGTATTCAAAGGTTTTATTAGTTGCACCTTCTATCATATTTGTAGTATCTTGATTATACCACTGATATCTATTATGCTTTCCATCAGTTATAGCCTCTAATATATTTCCAGTTTTGATAATTGGAAGGATTGTATCTTGTGGTGTATAATTAAAATCATTAAAGGTGTTAGCTACAAGTTTTTCTAAATTTCCTATTGTTAATTTATTTGCTCTTATATAATTTTCCATATAATAATTTTCAACATTTAGGTTGGAGTTTGTAAGCTGGTTATCTCTTAAATTTAATGTAGAAACTTTCAAATCTGGAATAGTACCTGTTAAATTATTATTTCTGAGAAACAATGTACCCATCTTTGAAATATTCATTTCTGGAATCTCTCCAGTAAAATTATTTTCCTGAAGAAAAATACCTGCAGTAGGCATATCTAATTTTGGTATTCTTCCACTAAAATTATTTTCTGATAATACAAAATCTTGTATATTTTTCATGTAGGATAAATCGGGCAACTCACCAGAGAAATCGCATCCAAAAGCAAGTAGTTGGAATATTCTAGGAGTATTTATACTTGGGAAGCTACCTGAAAAACCATTATCAAAAATTCCAAAAGCAATTACTTTAGGAAAATTGAAATTTGGTAACTCACCTGTAAAGTTATTACTCCACAATCCAAATACTCTCATTTCAGGCAAGTTCATATTGGGAAGATTCCCACTCAAAAAGTTATTGTATAAATTTAAAATCCTCAACTCTGGCAAATCAAATGCAGGAAGTTCGCCATCTAATTCATTAAACTCTAAGCTCAAGTATTCTAATTTAGGCATATAAAAATAGGGTACAGTGCCACTTAATCTATTATTTTGTAATAATAATGATTGTAATTGTGGCATATTAAAATTAGGTATATTTCCAGTTAATTGATTTGAGCCTAAATTTAATTCTCTTAAATTTGGGCAATCAAATGATGGTAATTCACCACCAATAAGATTTTCAGCAATTTTTAGAAATTCTAGACTAGGTAAGCTATAGCTTGTTTCAAATTCCTCAAACAAGTTTTTACTCAAATCTAAATAAATCAAATTATCAAAATTGAAACTAGGGATTCTACCTGCAAGCTCATTACCATTTAATTTCAACTTAGTTAAGTTAACTAATTCAATGCTAGGTAATGTTCCAATCAAATTATTGAATGAAAGATCGATTTCAACAATTTTACTATCAAAAATGACAATATCATCATCTTCATAAACAATATTTGAAGAATTAAAGTCAAAAGTAACACCATAAGGTTTAGTTCCAGAAGTAATTGGCCAGTTAGTTTTATTATTCCAATTTGATCCATCACTTGATTCATAAATAAGATTAGCTTGGGCTAATTCATTATCATCATAGATTACGTCATATTCATTTAAGTTATCATCTTGAATAATCAATGTATCACTATAATAGCTTAAAGTATCAATAGATATTTCACATCTGTAGGTACCATTTAATTTTAACTCTAAGATATTTTCAAATGAATCGCTTATTAAGAAATCATCTACAAACCACTTAAATTTTAGGTTTTCTGAATTGTCTAAAGCTATTTCGAGAGTATTGCCATTATTATTAATTGGCAAGGTAGTATCCTGATTATCAAACAATAGAAGAAATACTTCACGGTCGTATCGATCATATATATCAGGAGTAAATTTGTTACCAGATATATACAAATCCCCAAGAACATTATCATCTATGTCTAATTCTGAATCTGCTAATTTATTATTTGAGAATTCTGCATAAAATAGAGCTGCATTATTAAAATTTGGTATAGTACCATCAAACATATTATTCTGGAACCAAATTTGAGATAAATAAGGTATATTAAAGTTAGGTATAGTACCTGATAAACTGTTATCATTTAATCGCAGAATGCGAATTTCGGGCAAATTAAAGTTAGGTAATGTTCCCGATAAATTATTCATAGATAAATTTAGTTCATGCAACATAGGTAAATCAAAATCAGGAATTTCCCCAGATAAGTTATTCTCAGACAAATTAAGCCACAGCAGGTTAGGGAAATTAAAATTAGGAATTGTACCTTCAAAATTATTTATTTCTAAATAACAGTACATTATTCTGGGCAATACCAGGTTAGGGATTTCTCCAGATAAACTATTTTGTGCAAGAAATAAACCTTTAAGATTTTGCAAAGTTAAATCTGGCAACTCATTCATTAAATTATTTCCTGCTAGGTTAATAGTATTTACACTAGCATCGTAAACTATTTCGTTGTCATTTTCTGATATTATTACATCAGATAAATTTAACGATAATCCGAATGGTATTGAATCTACTTGAAATTTGTCTAATGTAACTGGCCAGTTTCTATTATTAAACCAGTTTTCGCCGCCACAATTATTATAAATTTTATTAACTTCAATTGCTTCGCTCTCTTGTATTTGATAATAGACTTCTTTAGATACTGATTTTAATGAAAATAATACCAGAATTATCAGTAAATTAGATAGATTTTTCAAACTATTCTTCCTTATATTAATTGCTTTTAATAATTGGCTAAATGTAAATATTTTTACCCAATTTCTAATTTAACTATTAATTTGGAAATTTCCTAAAGTCACTTATTCTAGTTTATTAAACATACTGTCCAGCAGCCCAACCGCAAGACCAAGCCCAAGTAAAATTATAGCCCCCTAACCAACCAGAAACATCTAAAGCTTCGCCAATAAAAAACAAACCACTATGTTTTTTAGTTTCAAATGTTTTCGAGGATAATTCATTTGTATTAATACCTCCTAAAGTAATCTCTGCTTTTTTGTAGCCTTCGGTTCCCACTGGATAAATTTCCCAATTTTCTAAGGTGGAAATTAAATTATCAATCTCTTTAGAGTTCATACTTTTTATAGGCTTATTAAAGCTAAAATAATCACAAAATATATCAGCAAATTTAGCTGGCAAATACTTTCCTAAAAAGTTTTTGACCAGTAATGATGATTTTAGATTACTAAGTAAATTTGCTTTAATATTTTTATCTGGCTCAATATTAATAGAAATTTTATCGCCACTATTCCAATAATTTGAAATCTGTAATATCACGGGGCCGCTTAGTCCTTTATGGGTAAATAATAAACTTTCTTTAAAATTCACACCATTGCAAGTAGCATTTGCAAAAAAGGATACACCCGAAATAGATTCAAAATCTAAATTCTTATTTATATCTAATTTTAAAGGAACAAGACCAGGTCTTAATTTCACAATATCCAAATCAAATTGTTCAGCAATCTGATAAGAAAAATTAGTTGCACCTCTATTTGGAAAGGATAATCCACCTGTTGCAATTACTAAGGAATCACAAATAAATTCATCATTTTGTGTACGAAGAAAATACCCACCATTCTCATTTTTTTTAATTTCAAAAACTTTACATTCGGTTATTATTTCTAAGCCAGCCTTTTTAGATTCGCTAAGCAACATGTTGATAATTTCTTTCGATGACTTTTTACAAAAAAGTTGACCTAATGTCTTTTCATAATATTCTATTTTATGACTTTCAACTAGCGAAATAAAATCATATTGAGTATATCGGGATAGTGCTGATTTCATAAAATGTTCATTTTGTGAAATGAAATTTTGATGTGAAGCACCAATATTTGCAAAATTACACCTCCCCCCACCAGATATTAATATTTTATTACCAATTTGTTTGTTATGTTCTATTAAGAGAGTTTTACGACCCCTTTTTGCGGATTCAATCCCACACATTGTACCAGCGGCTCCAGCTCCGATTACTATCACATCGTATTTTTTCATGTTGTAAGGTTTTTGGCTTATTTATAAATATGGTCTAATAATTAATAAGAAATGAAGTCAATAAGTCAATTTATATTAAATTGAATTAGAATATGTATTATCAATGTTGGGGTTATCAACTTTTTTTAATAGAACTGACCAATTAAATTTATATTTTTTGTGCAAAAAGAAAATAAATATGCCGTTATAGAATAACATAAATATCAATGAAGTCCAATCTATAGTTGATTCAACAACAGAAAAAAGAGCATCAGTTTGGAATACAGTTGCTTTTTCTGTTATTAGTATAGAAAGGAAAATATTATTAATTGCATGAGCCCCTATTGCCAATTCCATTCCATCATCAAGAGCTGTAATTAATCCAAATACAAGTCCAGAAAGTATGTAATGAGGCATTGCGAGCATCATACCATGCTCTTCAACTTCTGGGTTTGCATAGTGCATTAAGCCAAATATAATTCCTGGAATAATTGCTGCAACTAATCTATTTTTTGATATCACCCCAACCACTTGATAAAAATATCCTCTAAAAAAATATTCTTCTGATGTGGTTTGTAAGGGTATTAATAACAGAGAAATTAAGCATAATATCCAAAATTCTGAGGCATTATAATTCAAAGTAAAATTATCTGGATCTGAAATAAAATCAATACCAACACTTAAAATCAATATACAAAGCCACAAAAAAGATGAATAGAATATTCTATTCCATCGTATTTTTGAAGTACCATTTGTAATATTGCTAAAGCTTCTAAGATGAAGATATCTTACTAATCCCATTGAAATAAACAACATAAATACAAATGGCAAAAGTAGAAATACTAAATTTGTATTTTTGGAGAAACCAATTGAAGACAAATCAGTTAAAGCATTTGTATCGAGACCAGATATGCCTGTTTCAGAGAGAACAAGAACAATTGATGGGATAATTCCTATTAATTGACCGCCTAGAAAACCAAATATTATTACTAATAAATATTTCCACCACTGATTTTGATTATCAAAACATCGTTCTAAATGATTCATAAATTTTATATTCTACTTAGCTTTTCATTAATAGGCTTCTTTTCATGTCGCTAAGCTCATCTTCCATATTCAGCAAATGCTCCATAGCAGCAGCAACACCAATATCTATACCAGTAAGTCTTGCAAGTTCAACTGATTGAATTCGTTCTTGGTCTGACAAACCATCAATTCTTGCAGCTTTCAAGGCTGAATATAAAAGGATTCTGTAAAGATCAGGATTAATTTCCTTTACTATTTCTTCTATGTTGGCAGATTCGAAATCAAAATCTCGAATATCGTCAACAACTTTTAAACTTCCTCCAACTGAATCAATAAATTCGAAAATTACTTGCCATTCAGTATGAGAGACCTCTCCATCTGCACCTGCGATATATAAAAGTATTTTACAGCAATTAATTAAATCATTTTCATCGTCATTACTAACTGCAAAAAGTAGTGTTTTCATATTATCGAATATCTGTTGATTGTTAAAGCTCAATTTATTCCTCATCTTTTTTGCTAATTTAAAAAAAAAATATGTAAATCAATTGAGTAGATTTTCATCACTAAGAATTTTTGCAATTTTTCTATGCCCTAAATTCGAAAAATGAAGTCCATCAGCATATAAATATAGTTTTTCACTCTCTATTTCAGATTCTTTTAATTGCTCAAATAAATCAAAAAATTCAATTTCATTTTTTTGTAGAATAGATTTAATCCGATCTTGAATTGATAAATCTGGAATTTCCATTCGCAATTGATATTCATAAGGTAATATTACTATTTGTAATTCTTTATTTGATAGGAGACTTTTTATTTCTTGAAGCTTTACTTCAAATTCTGTAATATTTTTTTCAACTTGATAGTTATCACTTTCAAATTCATAAAATGCCATTTGTCTATCAGCAAATGTAGATTTTGCCCACATATAAAGATAGCTATTCGATTTTAAAAACTTTAAAACATCGCTTAATATTGTTTTAGATTCTGCTCCAATAATTTTTGAGTCATTAGTCAAATCATTCAAACAATAAAATATTACACATTTTTTAAAATTATAATTTTCGGTAGCATACTTAATAGTGTTGAAGTAATCGTAAATGTTGTAACCTATAAGTGAAAAGTTTAATAAACCAACATCTTTATTTTCTAATAATAATGCCATTTTGCCAACAAATGTTGAATCGGAATCTACTCCAACACCCATAGTAACCGAATCACCAATTATCAGAATTGAATTTGAATCACTTTTGACAGGAACTGATGATTTTCTAAAACCAAAAGAATCTGATTGAATCACTGCTCCAAAAGATTCGCCTTTAGATAGTGGTTTTAATCCAAAAGATTCGCCATACATACCTGACTTAAGTAACTCTTTATCAGTTGATTGTAAATTAATATCGTTTGAAAATGCTCTTAATCCAAATTCAATAGAACCAAGTATAATAAAAGTTATAAAAAGGTTTATTAAAACAAGTGTTGCTATAGTTTTCATTTTCTTTCTTTATAAGGGAAGATTTTAATCAAGATATTTCAATGATTTTGAAATAAATTAAAGTTCTTAAACGCATAATTCTTAATTTTGTTTTTAATCACTTTACAAATTCAAAATAATGAGAAAAGATACTTTTAGGAATGTTGCAATTATTGCACACGTTGACCATGGTAAAACTACGCTCGTAGATGCCATGCTTAAACAATCTGGTACGTTCAGAGAAAACCAATCTGTAGAAGACAGAGTAATGGATTCGATGGATCAAGAAAGAGAACGTGGTATTACAATTTCAGCAAAAAATACAGCAGTTTACTACAATGATATAAAAATCAACATAATGGATACACCAGGTCACGCCGATTTTGGTGGTGAAGTTGAAAGATCTCTTTCGATTGTAGATGGTGCTATTTTACTAGTTGATGCATCAGAAGGTCCACTACCTCAAACTCGATTTGTGGTTAAAAAAGCATTAGCTAAAAACTTACCAATTATCTTAATAATCAATAAAATAGATAGAAACGATGCAAGAATTGATGAAGTAGTTGAAGAAGTATATGACCTATTTATTGATCTTGGTGCAAATGACGATCAAATAGAATTTCCAGTTGTCTATTGTATCGGAAAAGATGGTATTGCTAGAGAAACAGTTGATGGAGAAGAGGATGATCTTGAAGTACTATTTCAAACAATTCTGAAAACTATTCCGGGACCAATAGCTAATGACGATTCACCTCTACAATTTCTAGCTTCTAGCCTTGATTACGACAACTATGTTGGCCAAATAGCAGTAGGTAGAGTTATAAATGGAAAAATTGATATGAGCAAGCAACATGCGCTAGCTCAAGAAGATGGATTAAAAAGAAATAAAAAACTATCTGCACTTTTTACTTTCCGAGGTTTAGAAAAAACTAAAGTTGATGTAGTAGAAGCAGGTGATATAGTAGCAATTGCAGGTATTGACGATATTAAAATTGGTGATACATTGACCGATAATGATGATCCACAACCTCTAGAAAGAATTGAGGTTGATGAGCCAACGGTCAGCATGGTTTTTTATGTTAATTCTTCTCCATTTGCTGGAACAGAAGGCAAATTTGTTACATCAAGACATTTAAAAGCAAGATTAGATAAAGAAACTAGAGTTAATGTATCTCTAAAAATAGCTGAAACTGATAGAGCTGATGCCTATAAAGTTTCTGGTCGAGGAGAGCTTCAATTAGGTGTTTTAATTGAATCTATGCGTAGAGAAGGTTTTGAGCTAATGGTTTCTAAACCACAAGTAATCATCAAAACTATTGATGGTAAGAAACAAGAACCATTTGAAAGAGTGTTTATTGATGTTCCAGATGAATATACTGGTATAGTAACAGACAAATTACAAATGAGAAAAGGTCGATTAGAAAATATGATGACTCATGGTTCTGGTCGTACTGACCTTGAATTTGTGATTCCATCAAGAGGTCTTATCGGTTACCGTACTCAATTCTTGACTGATACTAAAGGTGGCGGTATAATGAACACACTTTTTGAAGGATATTTTGATATGGTTGGAAATATTGTTCAAAGAACTAATGGAGCTTTAATTGCTGACCGTGCTGGAAAGGTTACAACTTATGCGGCTCTTGGTATGGAAGATCGAGGTGAATTATTTATTCCTGTCTCTATGAAAGTTTACCAAGGTATGGTAATTGGTTTAAGAAATAAACCAGGCGACCTGAATGTAAATATTACAAAAGAGAAGCAACTAACTAATATGCGTGCCTCTGGTTCTGATGCTACTGTGACATTAAGACCACACAGAAATCTTTCATTAGATAATTGCATCGAATTTATTTCTGATGATGAGCTTGTTGAAGTTACACCTGAAACAATCAGATTACGAAAAATGGAACTTGATCCTAACAACAGGAAAGAAAAAACAAGACGTTAATTCTTATTTCTTTTCATTAAAATATTTAGGTGCTGAATTTCAGCACCTTTTTTTTTAACTATTTATAGAATTTACCTTAACACCAATAATTTTAAAAGAATTACGTATAGCAGTAATTGTATCTTGAAGTATTACCAACTCCAATCTGCTTATAGTTAATATTTTGTCATTAACTGCTAATATAGAATTATTTGAGGGTTCTTTAATAAAATATTTACCACTTTCAATAAAAATATGGATAGAGTCTATTATTGGAGGATTTTCATTGGTATATTTTTTGCCAATAAATTCATTACCATTAAAATTTCCTCTAACATTAACCCCAAACCCACCTATTGAAATACTGTCATTTATTAACTCTATATCGACATAACCATCTCCAAGAAAAAATTGATTATCTAAAGTTTGCCAACGACCTTGTAAAACTTCTGATAAACTTTTTTCAGTATTTTCTTCATCACAAGCTACAAGCAACACAAATAGAACAATTAGTATTTTCAAATTCTTCAATATAAACTCCAGTTTTAGATAAAAATAAATATAAAATTTTTGAAGCACAACCAATAAATAAAGAATCTAATAATTTACAAGTTGAGCTACTTTTATAGCTTCTCAATACTATTATGCAAGTCGACTTCTTAATTTGGTTGATATTTATCATTAATCAATAATTTTATTTAGTAAACTTTCAGACTCTTATTCAAGCTCAAGCAGGTCTTTTGCAATTTCTACTATAGAATGCAACGGCTTAATTTATTGAAATACTTGGTAAAGTTGATTTCATATCCAACTTTGTCTTTTGCTCTATCCATCCAAGCTTCTTGTAAATATGGTTGGTCGTATCGTGCTTTGGAAAGCATAACAACATAGGATAAAATAAACAATGTAAGTAGCTTCTTCATAATTAGAATCTGAAATTTATAAGTAGTATATTTAGAAAGTTAATTTCTGTTAATACTAATTTATAAAATAAATCATTATATCCAAATTTAAATCTTTATTCTGCTTAAAATTAATAAAAGATTACTTT
This sequence comes from Candidatus Kapaibacterium sp., assembly GCA_028376765.1. GTDB lineage: Bacteria > Bacteroidota > Ignavibacteria > Kapaibacteriales > UBA2268 > JAJRPT01. The sequence continues at coordinate 66 of JAONBD010000042.1, read as the reverse complement.
ACATTTTTTTAGAAATATATTTAAGTAATTTTTTTATCTAAAAATATCAATTATTTCCAAATTCTG
>JAONBD010000041.1 GCA_028376765.1 Candidatus Kapaibacterium sp. | reverse complement strand
TGAATTATGTTTTATAAATTATTATAATTTCTCTAATTTGCCTTTAGAAAAATAATAATTCTTAAAAGGTATATAATGATAAAATTTGGTACTGACGGTTGGCGTGCTATAATCGCAGATCAATTTACTTTCGAAAATGTAAGGTTTGTAGCACTCGGCGCTGCTAAATATTTGAAAAATAAGAAACAAGACAATAAAGTAGTAGTTGGTTATGATACTAGGTTTTTATCAGCAAACTTTGCTGAAGAAGTAGCTAGAGTGCTAGCATCTGAAGGAATCAAAGTACTTTTAGCAGACAAAATTGCTTCTACTCCGCAAACAAGCTATAATACTTTATTCCATAAAGCTGATTTGGGAATAGTAATAACTGCAAGCCATAATCCAGCTGAATATAGTGGGTTTAAGGTAAAAGGCAGTTTTGGTGGGCCGTCAATTCCATCAGAAGTTAAAGAAATTGAAACTCAAGTTAATAAATACATGGAAAGTGGTTTTGATTTCAATTTAAAATCAACAAAGGAATATATCCAAAGTGATTTAATTGAATATTTTGATGCAAAAGAAACTTATCTTAACTACATAAAAGAAAAGATTGATCTAGATGCAATAAATAATTCTGGATTAAATATACTCTTTGATCCGATGCACGGAGCTGGAATTGATACTATTTCTGATATTTTAACTAATGCCGAAGAGATTCATTTTGATCATAATCCAGGGTTTGGTACAGTAGATCACCCAGAGCCAATAGCAATTTGCCTTGAAGAATTGATTGAAATAATGAAAGCTGAAAGCTATGATTTAGGTTTTGCAACTGATGGCGATGCAGATAGGCTAGGGCTAGTAGATAGTGAAGGAACATTTGTAGATTCGCATAAGCTATTTATGATATTACTAAAGTACTTAAATGGTACTAAAAAGCTTACAGGTAAGGTTGCAAAAACAATTTCACTTACAACAATGGTGGATTTGTATTGTGAAAAGTACGGTTTAGAATTAATCAAAACTGCAGTTGGATTTAAGTACATAGCAGAATTGATGGTTGAAGACAATATATTGATTGGTGGTGAAGAATCGGGTGGATTAAGTACATTATTACATATTCCTGAGCGAGATGGTATTTTTAACGCTTTACTGATTATGGAGGTAATGGTTAAAACAGGAAAATCGTTAAAACAGCTTTGCGATGAATTAACCGAAGAATTTGGACCACATACCTACGAACGAAGAGATGTAAAAGTTAGCGAAGATACTAAGAAAAAGGTTCTAGCTGCGGCAGCCAGCAGACCAAGTATGCTCGGAGATCACAAAGTTATTTCTAGTGATGATACAGATGGATTCAAGTTCTTTGTTGAAAATGGCTGGCTATTGATTAGAGCATCAGGAACTGAGCCTCTTTTAAGATTTTATGCAGAAGCTGAGAACCTAGAAAAAGTAGATCAATTATTAAAAGCAGGGTTAGCACTTGGATAGTTTTAAAAATAAAATTGTTGAATCAATATCTGAATCTATTGAAACAAAAAAGCGATTGCTTGATGAATGTACTCCAGAAATACTCCATATAGGGTCTATATTGGGCGACTCTGTAAACGACGGTAACAAGATTATGTTCTGTGGAAATGGAGGAAGTGCTGCAGATTGCCAGCACTTAGCAGCTGAGCTAGTAGTAAGGTTACGACCTAATGTTAATAGAAATGCCTTGCCTGGCATGGCATTAACTGTTGATCCATCAGTTATAACTGCAGGTGGAAACGATTACGGTTACGATTCTATTTTTGAAAGAAGTGTAGAAGCATTTGGCAAAGATGGTGATGTATTAATTGGAATATCTACCTCTGGAAATTCTGAAAATGTTCTCCGAGCTATGAAGAAAGCAAAATCTAAAGGTGTAATAACTGTAGGTTTACTTGGTAAAGATGGAGGAAAAATAGCTCCAGCATGCGATATGAAAATAATAGTTCCATCAGATAATACGGCTAGAATACAGGAATCACATATTATGATAGGTCATATTTGGTGTGAAATAATTGAAGAATGTGTATTCCCAGAGCTTTTTGAATAAAAAAAAGAGGATAATTAAAAATTTATCCTCTTCTATTCAATTAGATTTGATATTGAATCAGCCTTTCTTAGAGCCTTTTTTATCTTTGCAGCAATTTTTATCATCGCCACATTTTTTTTCAGTTGCACATTGTTTTGGTTCAGCACTGATTGCTTTGCCACCGTCAACTAATTCGGCAGAATAGCCAGCATCAACGATTAATTTGCTTAAATTTTCAGTGTTGATTACTGCATCATCATAATTTACTGTCACTACTTTTGAAGCAACATCAACTGAAGTCTTTTCGACTCCTTTTACATCTTTCATAGCACTTTTGATAGTAGTAGCACAGCCACCACAAGTGATATTTGTTTTGATGTCAACTTTAGCTGGTTTAGCAAAAGCAGATAGCGATAAAGCTATTACAGCCACAAGCATTAGTAATTTATTCATAGGATTATCCTTTTTTTAGATTAAAAATATAAGTTGTTAACGTTCAAATTAAAAAATTGTTACATTTTCCCCGAATTAAAGCAATGGCATCTTCTTTACAATTGCTGGAAAAAATTTGCCTTTTCGTTCGATTTCAATTCTAGTATCTGGAACAGCGTATTGAGAACTTACATACCCCATACCAATTGGAATGTTTAATGAAGGTGACATGTTACCACTTGTAATCAAGCCAATTTCCTTTCCATCAGCAAATATTTTATGCCCTTGTCTAGCAATAAATCTATCAGCTTCTACAACAATACCAACTAGCTTTCTTTTTGGTTTTTCTTCTCTTACTTTTTTTATGACATCAAAACCATTAAAACTTCCTTTAGATGTTTTTGTAATCCACCCCAGTCCTGCTTCGATTGGATTTGTGGTCTCATTAATATCATTACCGTAAAGGGCATATCCCTTTTCCATTCTTAATGTATCTCTTGCACCAAGCCCAACCAATGCAATATTATTTTCCTTGCCAGCCTCAAGTAAAGAATCTAATACCTTTAAAGCAGTTTCCTTATCTCCTTTAAAATACAATTCAAAACCTAATTCGCCTGTGTAGCCTGTCCTCGATATAATCATATCAAGATCTAAAAGCTTACCTGTTTTAAATTTATAAAAAGGTATTTCTGCCATATCAATATCTGATAATGGATTTAAAATCTCGAGTGACTTAGGCCCCTGTACTGCTAACAAATTATAGTCATCAGATTGGTTTGTAAGCTCTATATCAAAACCTTTAGAATTTTGCTTACACCAGTCAAAATCTTTGTCTATGTTAGAGCCGTTTACAACAAGCATATAGTCAGAATCTGTAAGTTTATATACAAGTAAATCATCCACAATACCCCCATCTAAATAGCACATTGCAGAATATTGGGCATCACCAATTTCTAATTTTGAAGCATCATTTACTGTGATTTTTTGAATAAACGATAATGAATCAGCTCCAGAAACAAAAAACTCGCCCATGTGGGTAACATCAAAAATACCACAAGCCTCTCTTACAATTTTATGCTCAGCTAAAATTCCAGCAGGATATTGAATAGGCATTCTAAACCCAGCATAATCCACTAGCTTTGCTTGATACTTTTCATGAATATCGTAGAAATTTGTTTTCTTCATCTTATTTCCAAAATCTAATAATTACTAAACTTTAAATTTCAACAAATTCTTTCAATTTCTCAAATTTTTTTTCACCAATGCCTTTTACTTTTTTTAAATCCTCGATTGATTTAAAGGGTGAATTTTCTCTAAATTCCACAATTCTTTGAGCATAGGAATTCCCAATTCCAGGTAGTAATTTTAATTTGTTAATTGATGCTGTGTTGATATTTATTTTCTTGTTTAAAGTAATTTTTTGTTTCTTTTTGATCGGCTTCTTACTTAAAGAATCTGCTGGTAATTCAAAGCTATTTCCATCAGTAAATTGAATTAAATTAGGTTTGATTTTGGCATAAGTTTTCGGACCAATACCTTTTACTTTCATTAGATCTGAAGTTTTTTGGAATGGATAGCTTTGCCGATATTCTAAAATCTTTATTGCTGTTTTTGGACCAATACCAGATAATTTTTGAAGTTTGAATTTATCGGCAGTTCTAATATCTACAATTAGAGAATCAGTAGTTATTGGCTCTTGCAACCTTTGGCTTTCGGTAAGTGAATCAAAGTAAGCAATAATCTCCTGCTTGGTTTGAGAGCTTGGTTTGTTACTATTAAAATATGAGAAGATATTTAATGTAGTAAGTCCTATAATCAAAACAATAATAATATTTAACTCAGCTTTTGCGACCGGAAATTGCTTTTGTATTCGGTCATAAACACTCAAATCTATTCCTCTTCTATTAAATCAACTTCGTTTACTTGATATATATAATCGTTACTTGGGTTGAAAACAATAGCAACAACTTTCACATTATTTTGGTTTTCAATCGCTGCTGGCAATGTAAAATCAAACTGTTCTATTTTAGTATCACCAACACCAAGCGATTCAAATATTTCGACACCAGAAATATCAGAAAGAGTTTCTCTGGTAATATGATTATGAACGTAATCATTTATTTCATTTGCACCATCTAGTTGCCTACCAATTACTCCATCCTCGACAAGGTAAACGGCGAGCCTCTCATTTTCTAATTGATTTCCTACGTATTCTAAATTCACTGCGACACTAAAATTATTATTGCCTAAAGTATCAGTATCAAGAGTTATATTCAAATGTGTCTCTATCTTCAATTCTTCTTCAATATCACTAGCCCAAGATATAAAAGAGTTGTTAAAATTAGTAGAAGTACCAAAATAATTAATCATACCCGAAGGTAAATCGGGTCTTCCCGATTTATTCCATAATCCAATTGATGCATTATTAAATAAAATTGGGTCAGATGCTTTTTGAGGGTCAGCAAGTGAAGATGCGTGAACGTTCATTCCGATTACTTTACCTTGATGAAGTTTTATAATTCTATCTGCTTCTTTAGATGCTGGAGGGCAGTTATTGCATCTGAATGCTGTCATTTCCATTAAAAGCACATTTCTATTTGTGTACTCAAATGTTTGAATACTTTCATCGAAATAATTATCTTTTTCAATTTTGTCACATGAAAAAGTTAAAACTGCAAGCGATATTATTAATAGTATTTTTTTCATATTTATTTAGAACGAAGTACTGATTGTAAAATTGAATCCATTAGAAGAAGGTACCACACGGCAAACGCCACCGACACACAGAAGCCCACTCCTAATTCTTGAATATCCTATCATAAACCTAGTTGCATCATAGACATAAGTAAAGTTAGCAGTAGGGTAATGTACTCTTAAATCTGGATTTACGTTGGTACTATTGTATTGATGTATATAGGTAAAGTAATAATGTGGAGCAATTGTAAACTCTGCTGTTGCGGCATACCAATCACCGTTTTGTGGATCTAATAAACTTTCCGATTCATCATATTTTTTTTGAATAATCCCATCATCATCATAATTTAAGTATTGAAGCTCCAACCTTAAAGCATAGTCATCATTGAATTTGTATGTACCTTCAGCAATGAATATATTAGTATTTACATAGGAATAACCCAATTTACCTTCATTAAGCTCTCTATTGTATTTAGCATTAATATAACTCGCTGCAAATTTGAAGTTTTTAGTTAACTTTTTAGAAAAATCTAAATTTAATTCTCTATAAAAAAGTGAATCGCCCGGCGACATAAAATTCACATCATAGTCTAGGGATGTTGTTTTAGTGGGGTCTTGAGGGTCAATTATTCTATTTTCAGTTGAATCTAAACCATAGACCACCGAATAATTTGCACCAAACCTAGCTCCATACTTACCACCAATTAACGATCCTCTTTTAAATTGGTATGCTGCATCCATTCCTATCCCAGTTTCACCATTAGGTTGGGTTCCATAGGGATAAACCGTTGCAAGCAAGTAAGTCTGTTGCCTTGTTAGCGGCGGAACAAAATTCATTGGTAAATTTAGTAAAACAGCCTCTCTATCTACCCTAAAATCAATATTTTGGATATAATGGTAATTAAAATTAAAGCTAATTCCCTTCGAAAATAATGCTCCAAGAACTTTCACACCCTGTCCATCATTAAACCTAAATAAGTTAGTTGCGATTGGGTCATTATACTTGTACATATATTCAGCATCAAAGGAGTAGAAGCTACCAACTGCACTTAGCCTTGCAGCATAAGTTAAAACATTTTCTGGCAAATTATAAACTGCACTATTATCTTCTTGAAATCTAGAAACAACGCTACCGCCAATCGATACTTGGTTTTCATAACCTATTTCACCAAGACCTAGTGCTGGTATCAAATCATTTACAACTACGTTTAAATCAGCACCACGAATGATACCATTACTTAATTCCCAAAATGTTCTAGCTTTACCGTAAAGACCTTTTATCTCTACACCTCCAATTGGTCTAATTTTAAAACGCACTCCATCTAGCGTGTTATCAATTCCTAGATTTCTTTCTTCGTAGGATCTTAAAACCATACCAGTTCCAAATTGTTCATAGAAATTACCTACTGTAACATCTATTAGATCTGATTTGTAGGTAACATATCTGTAAGGAATACCTTGCCCTTTAAATCTGTTATCAAATCCTAAAAGAGGGTTCTGGTAAGATTCATAACGAAAACCGACTTCTACATTATTATTTGTATAAATTAAATTTAGAAAACTATTATTAAGGAATTTTTCGGCAACATCAGGTGCACCTATCAGTGAGTCCTGCCTATAATAAGCCCCATTAGTTTCTGCGTATCCATGAATTTGCCCACCTAATAAGTCTTGTGAATAGCTTATGGTAGTCAATAAAAGTAGAAGTGTTAAAATTCGCATGTAATATTTTGAAATGTAACTAAAATGTAAACTTAATAATTTTAGTTAAATAAACATACTTTTTAGTCTTAAAATTATTTAGCTATAATTTTAAATTCTGTTCTACGGTTTTTAGATTGCCCTTCTTCATTGTTATTACTCGCTATTGGTCTTGATAGCCCAAAACCTCTGTATCGTAATCTTCTTGGATGAATATCTCTTTCTAAAAAAGCATCAACTACTGCTTTTGCCCTTCTTTCGGAGAGCTTCTGATTGTATTCTGCAGAACCTTTGTTATCAGTATGCCCCTGCACTTCTAACCTAAGTCGTGGATAAATATACATGGCATCAACTATTTCATCAATTATATTGAAACTTTCTGCTAAAATAGAGTCCTTATCAAATTCAAAAAGAATTGGTCTTCTAAAGATATCAGACGAGTCGCTTAGATCACCTATACCAGTATTGTATTCTACATCAGCAATCATCATTGAGTCCCTTCCTGGGATATCTAAACTTGTAAATGCTTTATGCCATCCAAAAAATAAAGGTGGTTTGTATGTTATAAGGTAATAGTTTCTTAATGAGTTATAAATATCTCTAAAAATTGCTATTAGTTCTTCTTTTGAATATGCTTTGTATGATTTCCCACCTGTATAACTTGATAAATATTCTAAGTTTTCATCAATAGAATAACCAAATGCAACGGTAAATATATTTACATTTAGTTCATTTGCTAATTTAATTACTTCTCGGATTGTCACTTGAGAGTAATTATCGTCTCCATCGGAAAATAGCACTAAAAATCTTGGTGTATCTTGGTTAGTTCCCTCGAACAATTTTAAAGAATTATAAGCAGCGTTATAAACAGCAGAAAATAAACCCATATCATCTTCTGCAACAGCCCTAAAAATATTCATTATGTTTGAGGTATCACTTGCAAGAGGAACTTTAACAGAAAATTTATTATTGAAAGAATTTATTCCTACTTTATCGTAGGGGTATTTAAGTTTAACAAATATTTCTGTTGCTTCTTTTATAGTTTCCATCATTTGTGATATACTACCAGAGTAATCCAAAGTAAGCATAATATTAAATGCAATTGAATCATCTTTTCCAAATTCTCTAACATTAAAATCAGGGATGTCCTCAACCCTCACTCCGTAAACTTTTCCTAATTTTTCCTTTAAAATCGGAAAATAATTATGCTCAGAAGTCTTGTAGGGGTAAGCCATATTCGTTACAAAATTCCCAAGAGAATCGTAAGGTCTTGCATACAGTTCTATATTATTAGGATAATCCTGATAATTAATTCTAAAAACATCATAAATCACTTGCTTAGGATTAATTGAATCAACTGATTTTGTATCGACTATATATATTTTATCCAGTGTTGTATCGGCAGAGTAGGTTTCTTGCTGAAATTCAAAACCAGTTTTTGGTACATGTCTATTAGAACAAGATTCGATAGCAACTATCGAAAAAATTAGAATTATTATATAGCTTAATTTCATTTAATGTTTTTAACGTGTGGCTTTAACTTTTGTTTACTTATTTGATTTTTATTCCCATAGCCATTCCATCACCCATTGTTACAAGTGTAGTAAAAAGCTCTTCTTTAGCAATAAACTCTTCATTGAACTTTCGGATTGCTGCAACATTCTTTTTTTCTTCTGCAGAATCGTCAGTAATTATTTTACCAAATGCAAGTGCATTATCAGCACAAATCACCCCGCCAACTCTTAATAGTGGGAGTGAGTAATTCATATATTTTGAGTATCCGCCTTTATCGGCATCAATAAAAACAAAATCAAATTTAAAATCTGGCTTATATTCTTTAATAAATTTTTGAGCATCCCCAGTATGAACCTCAATTTTATCGCTAAGACCTGATTGACTTGCTTGCTCTCTTATAAAATCTGCATTTCTTGGATTGATTTCTAAACAAACAACCTTGCCACCATCTTGGATAGCTCTAGCCATAGTAATTGCAGAATAGCCTGCTAGAGAGCCAACTTCCAAAACATACTTTGCATTTATTGATTTTAAATAAAATTGTAAGAATTTGCCCTGCTCTTGATTAATGTGAATAGGTGGGATCCCAACTTTTTCTGCTTCCTCGCGAGATTTTTTTAAAAAAGGATCTTCGCAAGAAAATCTTTCATTTAAATATTGATGAATCTCTGGGGTGATAACAGTAGGCATTGCACTCATTTTTTTTCCTTTATTAGATTTTTAAGGTCTTGTTCCAATTCTCAAATTAACATTTACACCATGTTGCTCTATTATTTTAACAAAAGATCCAAGGTCAGTAAAAGCTGAATCGAGCTTTGCAGCAAATTCTTTATCGTATAATAATTTGTTAACTATTGATTTCTCAGTTTTAATATCGTTGATAATCTTATCTAAATCGCTCAATAAATTATTTATATTGCTTGTAGTTTTATCAGCAGATTCTATAAGAGTGTTTGCATTAGAAATTGCCAAATCTAAATCATCAATGATTTTAGATACTTTTGGTTCATTTTTATCAATCGAATTATTTAATTTTATAGAAATATCTTCCAAATTAGTAATCAGATTGCTCATATCTCTAGAATTTTTATCAAAGAAGCTATTAGCATTTTTTACTAATTTATTAGCTCCATCAGCTGTTTCAACAACATTATTTACAAAGCTAGTATCAGTTATTAACCTATTAATTGCAATGGAAATTGTATCGAGCCGACGAATTAAATTGATTGCATCGCCAGATACATCTGAAACGATAGAAACAAGTTCGCTTAAATCTGATACTGAATTTCCTGGTATGAACTCGGAAGTAAATGGTTGATTTAGCATTCCGGGATTGATTTCAATTTTCTTTCCACCTGTTATTTCCAAAATCATAATTTTAGCACTTGCATCAGCGTTTAGGTCATTTTTATTATCAACGTAACCAGTTACTTTTACCTTACCATCGTAATTTTCTACTTGAGTAACTTTTCCTCTTTCTACTCCATTAATCATAATTGGTGCAGAATTGCCAAGACCTGCAGACCTTTCAAACAAAAACTGAACAGTATTTTGTTTATCCATTCCGCTATTATTTACATAAGCAAAACCAAAAATAGCAATCCCTATGGCAATTAGAGTTACTATCCCTACCTTGATTTCATTAGTTTTATTGCTGTTCATTTATTCCTATGGATTAACATCAGACCTGCAAAAATACAAATAAAGCTTGCACTTTAAAATTTCAATTTAGTTTTTCTGACTCATAAGTTAACGTGGTATTATAACTTACATCATCAAAATTATAAATATTAAGTTATGGAAAAAAAGTATTTTTTATTTAACTTGGCATAAATATATAGTGAGATACAAATGAAAAAGATAATTCTAATAAGCTCAGTTTTAATTCTGCATTGTTTTGCTTTCTCTCAAGGAGACAAATTACCAGGTAGCTCATTTAAGCCAAACTCTTCTGTATTAAATAAGCAAATTCAAATTCCACCAGAATTAAAGGCAAAAACAAATCAATTTTTTAACAATTTATTAGATTCAAATGTTGCTAAAGCATACGAGGATTTAATGCGTGGTAGCTTTCTTGCAAAACGTGATGAAAAATTAAAAACACTTATAAATCAAACACATAGAGCTTTTGAAATTTATGGACCACTACAAGGTTTCGAACTTGTAAATGGTGATGAAGTTACATCTTCTTTCATTAGAGTTAGGTATCTAGGTAAACACTCAAGATTTCCTATGCGTTGGATTTTTACTTTTTACAAATCTCCTGTTGATGGATGGATTATCACAAATGTAAAATTTGATGATTTATCTGAACTGTTTTTTGGCGATGAATAATTAAAAAAAAGGCTAACATTTCAAAAAATGCTAGCCTTTTTTAAATTTAATTACTTAAAGTAATATCTTAATTACCCAATGGAATTAATACTTCATCGATTACATGAACTACACCATTAGTTGCTTGAACATCTGCCAATTGTACAGGCACATTTTGACCAGCAATTGTACCGATGGATACACCACTATCTAAATTAATTGTAATATTTGCACCATCTAATAGAGTAGGTACCTCACCTGCTTGAAGATCAGTTGATCTAACATTACCTGCTACAACATGGTATGATAATACACTGTTTAATAAATCAACTGGTATATCGCCCAATCCATTCCAATCTTCTTCTGTTGCTAGTAGTTTTTCGAATGCACTGTTTGTTGGAGCAAACACTGTAAATTCTGATGGGCTTGCAAGAGCCGCAAGGAAATCAGTTGTTAATCCAGTTACTTGTAAAGCTTGTACAAGAATAGAAAAATCAGAATTTCCAGTTGCTATTGATACCATATTTGGTGGTAACATTACTTCATTAATAACATGAATTACACCGTTAGTTGCTTGGATATCTGTTAATACTGGCATAGCCGAATTAAACATCACTCCATCTGTTGCTTGTACTTTAAGGCTCACACCATCTTCGCTTGAAGACTTGCTTAATGTAGGCACATAACCATCAGTTAAATCTGCTTCTTTAACTTCACCAGATAATACATGATATAGCAATGTTGCTTCTAAAGTTGCAGCTGGTATATCGCTCAAGCTATTCCAATCACTATTCGATTCTAATAAAGCTGTAAATGCTGCATTGTTTGGAGCAAATACTGTGAATGGACCATCTCCTTGAAGTGTAGTAACAAGATTAGCTTCTGTTAAAGCTTGTACAAGTATGCTTAGATCAGAATTGCCTTGAGCAAGCGAAACTATGTTTTGACCTTGTTGGGTTGGTGTATCGTCGTCGTCATCATCATCACAAGAAACCATGAATATCGATGTTGCTAGAAGTACTAACATTAGAGAAAATTTCGTCATTTTTATAAACCTTTAATATGTTTTACATAAAATTTGTTGTCTGATAGTAAATAACATCAAACAATAAAAATGGTTCAAAAAAAATATAATTTATTAACTACTTTGAATTTTCAAATGCAATTCTTAGCCAATCAATTACCTCTTTATCAATATCTTCAATTGTATTTAGTGATATTTTATGAGAACACATAGAATTAGCTTTCTCGCCTATTAATTTTCCTTTTGCTTCTTTACCCTTAAGGTTTAAACCAAGATCAAATCTATTTTTAGTTGCAGGTTTTAAAGTAGCAAATTGCTTTTTACGCTTCAAGCTCACGTAGCTATTTTTTGGAGCAATTTCGAAATCTCCATCAAAATTATTTATCTCTAAAATGAGTTTATCATAAATGGGAACTAAATGTTCCTTGCCATTATATTGCTTAGTAATTAATTCATCTGTATTTCTTACAGATCCCGCATCACTTTCATTTGTTTTATGAGCAACAAGGTTGGCGAAACCATGAGTGAACTTATGTTCTTCTTTTAGAAATTTTATTATTTCGCCATGTTTGGAAATCTTTTGTTTTTTAACAATTTCAATCCATTGCTCTAATGTTTTACCTGTGTTTTTATGCAGGTTGTCTATCATTGTGGATATTGACATAATATTATTACTTTTTGGTTTAACAATACATTTATTTACTAATATATTATGTGGGATTATCATTTCCCACAAAACATAATTTAATCAAGATATTAAAGTGTTTCTTTAATCTGGTAACACTTTTTCGCTTTTTTCAAGTCCTCACCCTTCAGGGGGAGGATTTAGGTGGGGGCTAACCCAACTAAGTTGAAACCTCGCTTTGTTTCATTTTTTCTAAATTAATATCTGACATTTTATTTTGGTTGTACTGATAAGTAAGTGTGTTTTCTACAAAATAAGTTTCAGAAACGAAAAAATAAAGGTATTTGTTTAAAGCAATTTTAAATT
>JAONBD010000040.1 GCA_028376765.1 Candidatus Kapaibacterium sp. | reverse complement strand
CGCTTAGGTCTTACCATAGCAATAGAGCTATTAAAGATTACTAGATTAGAGTGGGTCTTGGCTCATTCTAAAAAATCTATGGATAGGGTTTTAAAGAAAATCTATAATAGATTTTTAACTAGAACTAAAATCTCGGAAATTGATAAATTACCTTCGATGATAATTATCGCTACACCTGATGCAGCAATAGAAGATACAGCAGAAGAGCTGGCAGAACACTTTGGTAAAAATCTTAAAGGTGTTTATCTGATTCACTGTTCTGGGGTTTTATCAAGAGATGTATTAAATTCTTGCGAAAAGCTTGGAGCCAAAACTGCTGCTTGCCACCCTTTCCAAACATTTATTGATGATGAAAATAAACTTGAAGATATAAGATGGGGGATTGAATCGACTGATGAAGATTATTCTCTTTTTGCAAGTTTTGTTGATTTGCTTTATGGGTTTCCAGTTAGGTTAAATGATCACAATCTGAAAGAAAAAGCTCTTTATCATGCTGTTGCTACAGCAGCTTCTAATTATATGACTACTATAATTCAGTTAGCTAATAAAATTGCGGATTCAGCAAAAATAGATTCAAAACAGTTTTTACCTCCAATTGCAAAAACAACTTTAGGTAATAATCTAAGGGGCTTGACCGACTCACAAAATATCCCACTTTCTGGACCAATAGCTAGGGCGGATTTGGATACTATTAGAATTCATCTTGATGCTTTGAATGAGAATCCTGAACTTTTGAGGCCATACTGTTATATGGGCTTAGCAACAGCTGAAATGGCTCATAATGCTGGAATATTGGATGCAGATCATTATTCTAATGTAAATATGTTATTTAGATCGAAGCTTAATGAGCATACTTGAGGCAATACTCCTTGGCATAGTGCAGGGACTTAGCGAATTTATTCCAATATCATCTACCGCACATTTAACAATTGTTGGTAAATGGTTAGATTTAATTGACCCAAACAAACCCGAAAGTTGGACGGCTTTCATAGCAGTAGTCCAAATTGGTACACTCCTAGCAGTACTCTTGTATTTTTACAAAGATATAATGAGTATAAGCAAAGCATTCCTGAAAGAAAATTTAACTAAAAGACAATCATTTAATAAACAATCATCTGAATCAAAAATGGGTTGGTTAATTGTGATTGGTTCTGTACCAATAGTAACAATTGGACTTGCTTTAAAGCCAATAATCGAATCAAATATTACAAAAGATTTAAATGTTATTGGTACCTCATTAATTATTCTTGCGATTATACTTTTTGTTGTTGATAAACTATCCAAAAGGGTAAGAGCAATCGAAAGTACAAACATTAAAGACGCTTTGATAATTGGTTTAGCACAATGTGTTGCACTTATTCCAGGATCGTCAAGATCTGGAACAACACTAACAGCTGGATTGCTTCTGGGATTAAAAAGAGATGCCGCTGCAAAATTTTCATTCTTACTTGGTATCCCAGCAATTTTAGGTTCTGGGTTACTAGAACTGTATTCTGAGTTTGATAACCTTCAACAAATAGGTTTTCTAGAAATAACAATTGCAACAATAGCATCAGCAATATCTGGATGGTTAGCTATTGATTTTCTCTTGAAATTCTTGAAAAAAAATTCTACATTGCTATTTGTAGTTTACAGGATTCTCGCTGGAATATTTGTTCTCTCCTATTTTGTATGAAAAACCAAAGGTTAATGCCATGTCCGATTTAAAAACCCAACTTAATGATGCTGATCCCCTCGAATTTATTAATTCAGTAGAAAACGAGACTCGAAAAAAAGATGCTCTCAGAATTGTTGAGATAATGGAAAGCATAACAAAAGAGAAACCTAAAATGTGGGGTGACTCAATTATAGGGTTTGGATCTTACCATTATAAGTATGCAAGCGGCAGAGAGGGAGATTGGATGAAAATTGGACTGTCACCACGCAAAGCTTCATTAACCTTGTACTTAACTTATGGGTTCGAATTGCATCAGGATAAACTCAAAATATTAGGAAAACATAAGACTGGTAAAGCTTGTTTATATATAAAAAATTTGAAAGATGTTGACCAAAATGTTTTAACTGATCTAATAAGAATCTGCTATGATAACTGCCAAGATTCTATAACAAATTAATAATTTTAGAAATATAATTGTATCTTTTTTGCAAGTAATGAGTTAGTATGTAATAGGTACAACAAATCTTCTAGAAAGAAAGAACCAAAAGAATTATAAACTATTTGGTTTTAGATTATATAGAAATATTAACTTTGTTTTACCGTCATTTAATAAAACTAAATATAAATTTAAATTTTAGGAACGATATGGAAGGGAACTTCTCATCAAGGGTAAATGATGTAATAAAGCTTAGCAGAGAGGAAGCTCTAAGGCTAGGACATGATTACATTGGTACCGAACACTTACTACTTGGAATAATCCGAGACGGCGAAGGAATCGCAGTTAAAATCTTGAAAAATCTTGATATTGATCTTTATAAGTTAAAAAAAGGAATCGAAGATACAGTTCGTTCTGCTGGTACTACTCTTACTATGGGTAATATACCGCTAACTAAACAAGCTGAAAAGGTTCTTAAAATTACTTACTTAGAAGCTAAATTATATAAAGCTACACAAATTGGAACTGAGCATTTGTTGCTATCACTCTTAAGAGACGAAGAGAATATTGCAGCACAGATTTTAGTTCAATTTAATGTAAACTATGATTCGATTAGGAAAGAACTTGACGCTATTTTATCTGGCGAAGATTCACCTAAAAACTTAGAAAATGAAGAATCTTCTAGTAAAGGGCAAACCAAAACAAAGATTAAGGAACGAGTAAAGACTCCTGTTCTTGATAACTTTGGTAGAGATTTAACACAGCTTGCTTTTGAGAAAAAACTTGATCCAGTTATTGGTAGATCAAAGGAAATAGAAAGAGTTTCTCAAATATTATCAAGAAGAAAGAAAAATAACCCTGTTTTAATAGGTGAACCTGGTGTTGGTAAAACTGCAATTGTAGAGGGCTTAGCCTTGCGAATTGTAGAGAAAAAAGTATCAAGAGCTTTATACGATCAGCGTATAATTTCTTTAGATGTTGCCTCTCTTGTAGCAGGAACAAAATATAGAGGACAGTTCGAAGAGAGAATGAAAGCCATATTAGGCGAGCTTGAAAAAGCTAGTGATGTTATTCTATTTATTGATGAAATACATACGATTGTTGGTGCTGGTGGAGCTTCTGGTTCACTAGACGCATCTAATATATTCAAACCAGCTTTAGCTAGAGGTGAAATACAATGTATTGGAGCAACTACTTTAGATGAGTATCGACAGTCAATTGAAAAAGATGGTGCATTAGATAGAAGATTCCAAAAGGTATTAGTTGAAGCTCCATCTGTACAAGAAGTAATGGAAATACTCGATAAAATTAAAGATTCTTACGAGTTACATCATAACGTTGCTTATACTGATGAAGCAATTAAGCTATCAGTGAAAATGGCAGAAAGATATATCACTGATCGTCAATTTCCAGATAAAGCAATAGATGTACTTGATGAAGCTGGTGCAAAGGTTCATTTAGCAAATATCAGCGTACCAAATGAAATAATCGAACTTGAACAAAAAATTCAAGATGTAAAGAAAGAAAAAAATGAAGTTGTAAAAAGACAGAATTTTGAAGAAGCAGCTCAGCTTAGAGATTCTGAAAAAAACTTACAAATAGATTTAGAAGAAGCAAAAAGAAACTGGGAAGTTCAATCGAACGAAAGAGTATATCCCGTTACAGAAGAAGATATTGCTGATGTAATTTCAATGATGACAGGTGTTCCAGTTAATAAAATTGCTAAAGCAGAATCACAAAAATTACTTACAATGTCCGATAATTTAAAAGATTATGTAGTAGGGCAGGGTGAGGCGATAGATCACTTAGTAAAAGCTATTAGAAGAGCTAGAGCTGGTCTTAAAGACCCATCAAGACCAATTGGGTCTTTTATGTTCTTGGGGCCAACTGGTGTTGGTAAAACAGAACTTGCAAAAGCTTTAGCAAAAGTAATGTTCGATAACGAAGATGCTCTTATCAGAATTGATATGAGCGAGTACATGGAAAAATTTAGTGTTTCTCGTTTTGTTGGAGCTCCTCCAGGCTATGTTGGATATGAAGAGGGTGGTCAATTAACAGAAAGAGTAAGAAGAAAACCATATTCTATTGTATTGCTCGATGAAATAGAAAAAGCACATCCAGATGTATTTAACATGCTTTTACAAGTATTTGACGATGGAATGCTTACTGATGGACTTGGTAGAAAGGTAGATTTTAAAAACACTGTAATTATTATGACCTCTAATATTGGTACCAAAGACATGAAAGCTGGTGGTAAGATTGGATTTTCATTTAGTGATAATAACAGTGATTACGATCATGTAAAAAGTACTATAGAAGAATCTATTAAAACTATGTTTTCTCCTGAGTTTATAAACAGAATTGATGATTTTATTATCTTCAGAAATCTTACAAAAGATAATATCAGTAAAATTATTGATATTCAACTAAAATCTCTTGTTAAAAGAATGGAAGTTAACCACATGGAGCTGGAACTTTCTGAGGAAGCAAAGAAATTTGTAGTCGAAAAAGGCTGGGACGAAAAGTATGGTGCTAGACCACTTAGAAGAGCAATTCAGAAGTATATAGAAGATGATTTGGCAGAAGAGGTATTAAAAAATAACTTAACTCCAGGAACAAAAGTAAGTGCAGATTTGGATGAAGAAAATCAAAAATTGAAATTCAAGTTTGAAGTTGGTGATCGAATTATTGATGAGAAATTTCTTGATAAACCAATCATTAATAAAGATGAAGTAAAGCCTGAAAAGTCTGAAGGTGCTGATATCACTGATGAAGATATTCGTAAGAATTGACCATCAATACAAATTTTGAAACATCAAATTAGCCCGATTTTATCGGGCTTTTTTTATAAAATTTAAGCTACATCAAAATGAATGGAGCTTAAATTTTTACAAGATTTAAATTAAATATCAGTTGTTTTTTAACCACTAATTATTTCTAATGAATCGGGTGGAACTGTAATCGGTCTTGCTCCAGATTTAGTAACAAGAACAGAATCTTTAATCCTCATCCCAAATTTGTTTGGAACATATACTGCTGGCTCAATTGATAAAACACAATTTTCTGGGACCAAGTGATTGCTGTTTCTTTGATTAATTATCGGATTTTCATTGTAAGAAATACCAACACCATGTGCTAAATTAGTTTTGTAATAATCGCCATATCCACCTTCAAGAATTATTTTTCTAGCATAACTTTCAAGAATTGAAGCGTTTATGCCTGGTCTTAAATTCTTAATGGTAGCATTTTGAGCTTCAAGAATCATATTATATGCAGTGAAATATTCTTTATCTACTTCACCAATTCCAACGGTTCTACAAATTGTAGTAGCAAATCCATTAAAAGTAGCACCATGCTCCATCATTATCAAATCTCCTTCTTTTACTTTCCTGCTAGTAGGCCTAATGTGAGGTAATGCAGTATTTACGCCCGAAGTACAAATGATATGGAAAGGAACACTTTCTGAACCAAACTCACGAGATTTGTATGCAATTTTGTTAGTGATTTCAGACTCGGTCATTCCGATTTTAATTTCGGATTTTATAATATCGTAGACCTTCTGCGAAATTTTAGAAGTTTTTTCGATGTATTCAATTTCCATCGGATCTTTTGCCGTTAGAAATGGTTCGATTTCGCCAGAGGTAGGCTTAAATTTAATAGGCCTAATCATTGTTCTGATTTCAACTGCTTCAGAGTAAGGCATTCTATCCGCTTCAAAGCCAATATTTTCAGCTGAACCTAGTACTTTATTTTCTTTTAAATAGTTCCAAATCTCTCTTGTGGAATGAACTTTCAGCCCAGGTAAATCATAGAGCTCGCCTTTTACTTGCATTTCATATCTATCATCAGTGATGAAATGAAGTTCATCTTGAAGAATAAATAAATACGCAGAGCTACCCGAGAAATTTGTCATATATCTAATATGCGGTAGATGTGTAACAAGAATACCATCAAGTTTTAGGTCTTCAATAGTAAATCGAATTTGCTGGAGTCTCCTATTTATCATCTCAGGATATTTCTTAGGAGGCTTTCTATGTAACTTGTCCATTTCTTGTTTTCCGTTTTTATACAAAGTAATTTGGAGATTCTTTTGTTATATGTATATCGTGAGGGTGAGATTCCCTTAAGGAAGCACCACTAATTTTAATAAATTGTACTTTTTCTTTTAATGTGTTTATATCTGGGCTACCGCAATAACCCATCGCGGCTCTTAGCCCTCCAAGCATCTGATAGATAGTTTCGCTTACTTTGCCTTTAAAGTGAACTCTACCCTCGATACCTTCGGGAACATATTTTGAGATTTCTGATTCAACATCTTGGAAATATCTATCGGCAGAACCTTGTTGCATAGCACCGAGAGAACCCATCCCTCTATAAATTTTGTAGGGACGACCTTCAAATATTACTTTTTCACCAGGACTTTCAAGATGTCCTGCGAACATTCCGCCTATCATTACAGAATCGGCACCAGCAACTAAAGCTTTAGGAATATCACCAGTTTGTTTTATCCCACCATCAGATATAAGAGGGATATTATATTTTTTAGTAACTTCTGCTACGTGCATTATTGCCGATAATTGGGGAACACCAACACCTGCAACAATCCTTGTGGTGCAAATAGAGCCTGGACCAATTCCTACTTTAACTGCATCAGCGCCAGCTTTTATTAAAGCTTCAGCAGCTTCGCCAGTACCAATATTTCCAGCAATTAAGTTTATTTGAGGAAATTCAGATTTGATTTTTTTAACTTCACTAATAACTCCAAGGGTATGACCATGGGCGGTATCTATAAACAAGGCATCAGCACATGCTGCTACTAGAGCTTGCACCCTTTCTAAATTATCTGGTGCAATACCTACGGCTGCTCCCACTCTTAATCTGCCATGTGAATCGACAGAAGCATTAGGGAAATTTTTCTTTTTTTGTATATCCTTAAAGGTTATTAAACCAATTAGCCTAAATTGATTATCAACAACTGGTAATTTCTCAATCTTATTTTGTTGCAAAAGCTTTTCAGCTTCATGAAGAGTTGTGCCAACGGGAGCAGTTACAATGTTCTCCTTTGTCATAAACTCTTCAATTGGAGATTCGGGGTTAGGGTCGAACCTAAGATCCCTGTTTGTAACAATCCCAATAAGTTTTTTATTATCATCAATAATTGGGATACCAGAAATTTGATAATGAGCCATGTGGCTAAGAGCATCTTTTATCTTAGCATCAACTTTTAATGTTATAGGATCTAGAATCATACCCGATTCAGATCTTTTCACTTTATCAACCAATTTAGCTTGGCTCTTAATAGGCATATTTTTATGAATAACACCCATCCCACCTTCACGTGCCATTGCAATAGCCATTTTTGCTTCGGTAACAGTATCCATTGCTGCGGAAATCAATGGCAGGTTAAGTTCTATATCTTTAGTTAGTTTTGTTTTGAGATTTACATCTCTTGGCATAATCTCAGAATATCTTGGTTCTAATAAAACATCATCAAATGTTATACCATCGTATGCAATTTTTTCAATCATATCGATTTTTCTCCAAATGAGTATTTTAACTTTGAATGTGAATGGGATAAAGAGGGAAATAAAAGGCAGGCACAATTATTAAATGAGCATAAAACTAAGGCTCTTATTGATACTGCCGTATATGTCGATTTGCAGGCAGTAAACTTTTTAATAATATCTGCCAAAAAGTAATTCATTTAAATTAATTTCAGGATATTATATTTCAAATATCCTGAAAATTATTTCCATTGTTTTTTATGATATATCGGCTTTTTCTACTAGAACAGAAATTACATTTTTGTTAATCTCTGCAAAGCCTTTTGTCGTATTAAAAACTGTTTCTTCAGAACCATTTCTAACACTTAACACTCCATCTTCCAAACTTGTTACAATTGGCGCGTGATTGTTCAAAACTTGAAAAGGAGATTTTGAACCAGGCAGGCTTACCATATCTGCTTCACCTTTAAAAGCAACTGAACTTGGAGTGATTATTTCTAAATTTAATTTATCAGACATAATTAATTCTGTGATTTTTTATATGCATCAAATACTTCGTCGATTGTTCCTTTGTAAGTAAACATATTTTCTGGGATATGATCACACTCACCATCTAGGATAGCTTTGAATCCTGAAATTGTATCTTTAATCGGTACATATTTTCCAGGGAAACCAGTAAACTGTTCTGCAACATTAAACGGTTGAGAGAAGAATCTCTGAATTTTTCTAGCTCTATAAACTGCAGTTTTATCTTCATCAGAAAGTTCATCCATACCAAGGATATTGATAATATCCTGAAGATCTTTGTATGTTTGAAGGGTTCTTACACATCTTTGAGATACGCTGTAGTGCTCTTCACCAACAATATTTGGATCCATAATTCTTGAAGTAGATTCAAGAGGATCAACTGCAGGATAAAGACCTAAGTTTGCAATATTTCTTGATAATACTGTTTTCGCATCTAAGTGAGCAAAAGTATTTGCAGGAGCTGGATCTGTTAAATCATCGGCAGGCACATATACCGCTTGTACTGATGTAATTGAACCTTTATTTGTTGATGCAATTCGCTCTTGTAACATACCCATCTCTGTAGCTAAAGTAGGTTGGTAACCTACAGCTGATGGCATACGACCTAATAGGGCTGATACTTCAGAACCTGCTTGGGTAAATCTGAAAATATTATCTACGAATAAAAGTACGTCTCTTCCTTCTTCATCACGAAAGTACTCTGCTGCAGTTAATGCTGTCAAAGCTACTCTCATTCTTGCTCCTGGAGGTTCGTTCATCTGACCAAACACCAAGGCAGTTTTTTCTAATACGTTAGCTTCTTCCATTTCTCGGTAAAGGTCATTTCCTTCTCTGGATCTTTCACCAACACCAGCGAAACAAGAGTATCCACCATGTTGTTTGGCAATGTTATTAATTAGCTCTTGGATTACTACTGTTTTACCAACACCAGCTCCACCAAAAAGACCTACTTTACCACCTCTTGTAAAAGGTTGAATTAAATCAATTACTTTGATACCTGTTTCAAACATTTCTGCAGATGTATCTAAGCTTTCAAATAATGGAGCAGCTTTGTGGATTGGAGAGCTTAATTTTGATTTAACAGGAGCTTTACCATCAATTGGATCTCCAGTAACATTTAACATTCTTCCTAATACTTCAGGGCCTACGTTAATTGTAATTGGAGCACCAGTATCAGTTACTTTCATGCCTCTAACTAAACCATCAGTAGATTCCATAGCTACTGTTCTAACTCTGTCTTCACCAAGGTGTTGTTGGATTTCACACACTAAAGTTTTTTGTTCGCCTGTTTCAACTGAATTCATTTGAATAGTTACTGCATTCAAAACTTCAGGAACTTTTCCGTGTGGAAATTCTACATCCACTACTGGACCAATCACTTGGACTATTACGCCTTCGTTCATCTTCTACCTATGATTTTATCGGATTGCTAATTTTAATTCCACAAAAATAAGGAGAATAATCATTTTAAAAAAATTTTATTAAAAAAAGCTTTGGAGATATTTCTTAATGGGGTTTAGTAAATATTATTGAGAGGGAAGAGTAAATATCTTATTGAAATGAAATGTAATACAAAGAGTTGATTTTTACTTGTATATAGTTTCGTTCATCCTTAATTAACCATAAAAACATTAAAATCTAGTGGATTAAGCATTATTTTGCAGTGCTGGAGCTAAAGCAAAATAAATATTCCTTCTTACTACCAAGAGAAGTGTTAAATTTTAGTTGATTTCATTTTTGTTGTCAACTTCTCAATCGTGCACAATAATTTGCAATTATTTGTAGAGGTTTCTCAAACGTGCACAAGAAAACACATAATTTTGTGCAAATTGATTATCTGTTTTAAGTTACTAAATATTATCTGTTCGTAAGTATCTGAAGTAAACTAGTATTGATATAATAGTTGAATATTCCAATTTTAGACTTTTTAAGCAAGCCTGCTTCTGCAAGGGTATTTAGGTAACTAGATGCCGTATTCCTGTGAATTTTTAATTCACGCTCTAAAAAACTGTTCTTGGTATAGGGATGCTTAAAAAGGATATTGATTAAATCGTGGCTATAGAAACTGAATTTGCTTCGTATTTCTTTTTTATAGTCATCCATTAGTCGTTTAATTTTGTTTACTACAACAATAGTTTCTTTGGCAGTAACTTCCACACCTATCAGCATCCAAATAATCCAATCTTCCCAACTCCCTTTTGTGCGAACATCTTGTAATAATCGGTAATAATCACTTTTGTTTTTAATAATGTAGCTGCTTAGATAGAGAACAGGTATATCTAACAAACCTTGTTGAACCAAGTATAGAATGTTTAACAAGCGTCCTGTCCTACCATTACCGTCTAAGAAAGGATGTATACTTTCAAATTGATAGTGTATAATTGGCATTTTAATCAATGCATCTATATCGTGAAATTCAGGTTCGTTGATGTAACTCTCTAAATTAGCTAAAAGAATTTGTATTTCCTTGTAATTTTGCGGTGGTGTATAAACAACTTCCTGTGTCCTTGGATTCTTTAAAACTGTTCCAGGAATTTTTCTAATCGGGTGATTTGGTGAAATCATGTGTTGAATACTTTTAATATCATTTATAGTCAGAGAACCTTTGTCTTTAACTAACTTTAAACCTGTTATTAAAGCGTTAGAGTAATTTAGTGCTTCTTTTGCAGTTACAGAACCCACTTTCTCATCAATACTGGCTTGGTACATTTCATCATCAGTCGTTACAATATTCTCAATTTCGTTACTATCTTTTGCTTCCTGAAGCGTAAGTGTATCTAATAAGATTTGAGAATTGGGAATTTTAGAAATCTCTCCTTTTAATTGTCCTAATGTGCGTGATGCCTTATTAAGTTGTTTTAAAATTGTTACAGACTCAGAGTCTACTTTAGGTGGGAGAGGTTCTATTTTTATTTCTTTCATCATTTTAAAGTTTGTTTTTCAGCTTATAGAAATCGTTGCGACCTTGGTGATGCTCTCGTATGTAAATATGCACTATTTCAATTGTTTTGATGCCGTTTTTATGATTCACTACTCAGATTGTCTCCGCATTTAAAACAAAACGGTAAATTCGATATATAATTGATTTAGATATGCTTTTTCCTAAGAGTTTTGGCTCTTATTTAACTTGTCAAAGAAAGATAGTTTGTTTTTTAATTCTTTGTTCATTTCATTGTTGAAGTATGCAATTTTCACTCTTTTCTTATTTTGTTCTAATAGTTCAAACTCAGAGACCTCTTTCCATTTAAACCTAACTGATTTAGCGTGAGTATCTCTTTTGGGATTACCAGTCGGATATAATACTTTTCCAGCCTTTAGAACTCTTTTACCATAGTAAGGGTTCAGCTCTCCGTTTGGCATAGATAGAATTGAAATAGTAAGAATATCCAAGTTAGTTTCTTCGTACAATATTGTAATGAAATAAGTTAGACAAATCTTTTTTGATTTATCTGGTAAATTATAATATGTTGGCAAACAAGCTTCGTCGTAAGTTTTTTCTACACCACTTACATCAAGCTTTCCTTTATAACTATTTTGATTATTTCCAACAAAAATATCACTTGTATAATCTCCAATATTTCTTGTTTGAACAGTTTTAAGGTCAATATGTATAAAGGCATCTTCTACTTCAAAAAATAAATCTGCACCGATTGGTGCTGAGTTTGGTTGTCCAATGCCTTTTCCATTTAATAAAGAATATACAATTCCTTCAGCACCAGTTGCAAAATCAGAAATTTTTGATTCATATTTACCAAACCAACCATCCTTGATTCTTTCTTTAGTTTGAAAACCGAACATCATTTCATCTTCAACATATTTTAAGAAATGATAAAACTTATTCAAATACTTGTATTAAAAAGTAACCATCTGTTCGATCTTCTATGAAATTAAGTACAAATTTTTTGTTATAAATTTTATTTAATTCTAAAATTATTAACTCTTCATCTGTGCCATCATCCCCTGCAATATATTTTGAATTAATATCAAATTTTGCACAAAACTCATCCAAGCCAGAAACTTCCGTTACACTTATAGGTAATAATACTGCCATAATAACTATATATTTTCAAACCATTCTTTTTTTATAATAACTTTTTCAATTTGCTCAATTTCAACACCTAAATTTAGATATTTTAATTTTCTTACAAAATCAATTCCATCAACTAAATCAATATTAGGAGCACCATCTCTTCTTGCTTCTAAAATTGCAGACCTAGTAAAAGTTCCTGTTGTCATAACCAAACCTTTATCTGCTCTACCTACCATTGCTCCTCTAAAATCTCTAATTACTGATGATGAAACGCTTTTATCAAATCTTTTTGCTTGAAAAACTATGTGAAAAGAAAGAGTACCATTAATTTTAATTATACCACTTCCATCAATTCCACCATCCCCAGTTTTTCCAGTTACTTTAACATCAATAAAACCCAATTCTCTTAATAGTCTTTGACATAGCCTTTCAAAAGCATCAGGAGTGATTTTTTTTATAATATTAAGTAATTCATCTTCCCACTCTAATTCATTATTCTCTTCTTCAATTTCATTTGAAATCTTACTTCCATATTTTTCAATTAAATTCTGTTCTTGTACAAATTTAACCACCTGATTATTATCTAATTCTGTTGTTTTATGTCCCTTTTCAGTTAAAGTCCATACACCAGTTGAGGAGTTTGCGATTAGACCATATTTTTTCAAATACGTTCTGGACCAAGCCAAATTATAATTGAGTTTTGTTCTATTTCCATTGTGA
>JAONBD010000004.1 GCA_028376765.1 Candidatus Kapaibacterium sp. | reverse complement strand
ATTATGCCTAAAAAAGATTATATCATTAATGAATGGTTCCCCTTCCCAATAAATAGAGAAAACCCTCCAGATGATGGATATATTAGCAATACATTTTGTGGACCAGGCTCTGCAATCAGAAGAAGAGTATTTGATAAAATAGGAGGATTTTGGCAATTTGGTATGGAAGAAATTGACTTTTCAAGTCGATGTATTCTTGCTGGATTTAATATTAGATATTTCCCTCAAATCAGAATATTACACTACTCTTCAAACTCTGAAAGGGATAAGACAACAAGGTGGCTATATATTAATAAACAGTTTTTAAGATATATTTGGAAATATACACCTAACTTTAAAGCCATTTATTATTCAATGTGGGTTTTATTCACTGCTGTTGTCGAATTTTTTGGAATGAAAGTTAAGATTTCTGGTCTGCTACATGCACTCTTTTTATTCCCAGAAACAGTTATCAGAACATTAAGAGATGAAAGGATAAAATTAAGCAAAAGTGAGTACAAGAAAATAACACTTGGTATTTCGATAGCTAAGTCTCAAAGAATTTATATAAAAAATCGAATTTTACACTCATTCAAAAGAAAATGAAAATACTTCAATTAATACCGCAATTTTGTTACCCTGCTGATGAAGGAGGGAAAATCGGTATTGCTAATATTTATGAAGAATTTAGCACAAGTGAGGAGGTCACTTTATTCTCTTTAAGCAATAAGAAAATAAATAGTGAACATTACGAGCTTGCCTCCCAGTTTGGTAATGTATTTATTCAATATGCTAATACTAGAAATAGTTTTAGAAATATTTTTAAATCATTATTTACAAAAGAGCCATTATATTTATTTAAGCACTATTCTAAAGATGTAATCAAGCAAGTTGAAAAAATAGTTGAAACAAATAGTTTTGATATTATTCATGCTGACCATACTGCAATGGCACCCTTAGCATATTATATTAAAAGAAAGTATGGAATCCCAATTGGTTTAAGGCTTCATAACATTGAATATAAGATATGGGAAAGGTATTCTGAAGAGCTTAAATATGGTTCATTAAAAAGGAAATATATAGATAGTCAAGCATCAAAGCTAGAGAACAAGGAATCAATTCTTATTTCTAAAATGGATGTGAATTTTGTTATAACTGATGTAGATAAAAAAAGAGCCATTAAGTTATCTCCTAAAGCAAATATTGTAGTCGCAAGTGCTGGAGTTAGTCCAAATAAATGGTTCGCTGGGAAGCTAAGCCAAAGGCAACCAAAACAGATTATTATAGCTTCAACTTGGAATTGGATTCATAATTCAAATGGCTTAAGATGGTGGGTAGAAAAAGTATTACCATTAGTAAAATCTAAAATTAATGATGTTGAACTAATAGTTATAGGAAAAGATTCTCCAAATTTTTTAAAGAATAATATCAACATTGAGCCTGTTGGATACGTAGAAGAAGTATTGCCATATTTTCACAATTCCAATATTTATATTGCTCCATTATTTGTTGGTAGTGGGATTAGAATAAAAATATTAGAAGCAATGGCAGCTGGCTTGCCTGTTGTATCTACTTCAGTATCTGCTGAGGGCATTATTGCTTCTCCCGAACAGGGGCTATTTGTTTCGGATGATGCAGATGCTCAAGCGGCAATAATTGTAAGTTTAATTAAAAATAAACAACACGCTTACGATTTAGGTCAAAAAGCAAGAGAATTTATTTTAGAACACCACACATGGGAAACAAACGTTAATATTATAAAACAAGAATATCAAAAATTAATTGAAAAATAAATGCCAAAAGAAAAGTTTGAAATAATTGGAACTGGAAATAATAAAATTGTTGCAGAATATGATTCGCCAGATTCTGTAGAATTAAATTATGTAGCTCTTTATGCACCATGCTTTACTTGCACTAAAAACTTGAGATCTACTAAATATTTAGCACAAGCTCTTAACCATAATGGTATTGGACTATTAAGATTTGATTTCCCTGGGCTAGGTGAATCGGAAGGAGATTTTTCCAAAACTAATTTCAGCACTAATTTGGATAACTTACGAATAATCTACAACTGGATGAGTCAAAAATTGGAAGCTCCAAAGCTTCTTGTTGGACATAGCCTAGGTGGTGCGGCTTTACTAAGATTAGTACCAGAATTTAAATCAGTTAAGGCTATTTCGGTTATAGCATCACCTGATAATCCTAATCATTTGGCACAGAGATTAAGCAAAACTAAAACAGAAGCCCTTAGCAATGGGAAAAGTATTAGAAAGATAGGTGGTATCGATTTTACTCTAACAAAAGAGTTTTTTGAAGATTTAGAATATAATGGTGAAATAACAAATTTATCGGAAGTAAATGTACCATCTCTAGTAATGCACTCTCCCGATGATGATACAATTTCGCTTCCTTATACTTTCAAAATATTTGAAGAAGTAAGCGGACAAAAAAGTTTTGTTACTTTAAATAATGTAGGACATTTAATGATGAATAGAAATGATGCCTATTATGTTGGAAATCTAATAGCTAATTGGGCAAAAGCATATATATGAGTCGTGGAAAAAAACTAGTATCAGATACTATTATTTATGGAACCTTTACTATTCTTCAAAGGTTCCTTTCTTTTTTTATGATGCCGCTATATGTTAATTATCTTACTAAAGAGGATTTTGGAAACATAACAAATGTTTATTCAATTGTTGCTGTTGTAATGGTTCTTTATTCATTTGGTTTTGAAAACGCATTCTACAGGTTTTACAACGAAAACGGAAAGAGTAAAGTATTTTCAACTTCATTTCTTTTTGTGGTGTTTTGGGGTTTGCTAATTAGTGGTACTCTCTTATTTTCTAATTCATTAATAAGTAGTAGCTTAAGCGATGCACCAAATATGAAGAGCATGGTGTTTTATGCTTCAATTGTCCTATTTATAGATATTATTATGCTTATTCCTTTTGCACTTTTGCGTATGGAAAGAGCTACACTAAAATTCTCGATTTATAAGTTTATTACAATTCTAATTGCAATTATTTTTAATATATATTTCATTTCTTACGAGGGTAGGGGTGGAGAGTATTCATTTATTTCTCAGATTATAGCAAGCAGTTGTGGTGTAATTTTAATTTCACCAATTATTATAAAAAACTTAGCAATTAAGTTTGAAAAAAAACTATTTAAAGAGATGTTTCATTTTGCCTTGCCAACTGTACCTGCGGCTATTGCAACATTGCTTTTAAGAACGGGAGATCATATTCTTATACCTCATTTAATGGAAGATGGAGAAGAGGCTTTAGCGGAGTATGGTGCTAATTATAAACTAGCACTTCCGATGATGATGTTTGTAACCACATTCGATTATGCATGGAAACCATTTTATTTAAGCAGTTATAAAGATTCTGATGCTAAAAGTTTTTTCGCTAAAGTGCTTGAAGTATTTGTTTTCATTGCTGGATTTATCTTTTTGCTTGTTGAATTTTTTCTTGATGATTTGCTTTTAATTGAGATTGGTGGTAATACTATCTTGCCTTCTTCCTACCATGATGGTCTTTTTGTGATAAGCTTTGCTATGGGAGGATATTTTTTCTTGGGACTAAATAACTTTTTTTCCATGGGTTTAAATATTACAAAGCAAACAAAATATCTTCCAAGAGCAATTGGTGTAGCGATGCTTTTTAATATTTGTGCCAATTTAATTTTGATACCTTTATACGGCTATTCTGCTGCAGCATGGATTACCCTTTTATCATATCTTATTTCGGCTATAACATTGTATTTTATATCAAATAAGATTTTCCCTATCAACTTTAATTTTAAAAAGGTTGGCTTGATAATTGGATTTTGTTTAGTTCTTCTATTTACTAATAATAATCTTAATAGTGAAAACAATATCATTGTTGATTTTGCTATGTTAGTTGTATACTTTTCACTTGGCTTATACTTTAAATTTGTTGATGTTTCGATTCTTAAGAATTTATTAAAAAAGAAAAAGCCTAACTAGAGTTAGGCTTTCAAAAAAAAATTATCAATATTTGATAATAATATTTATTCTTTGATAAATGGCTTCGTTGCAACATCACCATTAGCTAAAGTTATTCTTTGGAAATATTTTCCAGTTGGAAGATTAGATATATCTAGTGTTTTTGAGTTAGCGTAAGCTTCTTTGGAGATCATATTCCCACTCAAATCAAATATCTGAATTTCAGAATTTTCAAGTAAATGAACTTTATTTCCAGAATAATTTATTTGAATTGATTCTTGAGCTGGATTTGGCGATAAAGTAAGACCGTTTTCTATTTCTTGAACTTCAACTGATGAGATACCGTCTAATGAAACCTCGAATTGTACTTGAAAAGTTACAAAATCAGATTGATCGTTCATATTTTGAAGGGTAACTTTTAAAATAGATATTCCTCTGTTTAAAAGCTCTTCAGCGGTTTTATCTTGGTTTTGTGGCAAAAATGGGCTACTTGATAAAGCACTCATTTTGAAATTCAAACCTGATACTATAAATTCCTCATCAGAAAGTCCTGCAGGCCATTCCATGTATTTTCCAGACTGCTCAAAT
Source organism: Candidatus Kapaibacterium sp. (assembly GCA_028376765.1). Taxonomy (GTDB): domain Bacteria; phylum Bacteroidota; class Ignavibacteria; order Kapaibacteriales; family UBA2268; genus JAJRPT01. The sequence goes on along the minus strand of JAONBD010000004.1, from coordinate 66,059 downwards.
GAGCTCCAATCTTCTGTAATATCTGTGTAGCAATTTTCATTATCACAAATTGCAAATGAGTGGCCATCGTTTCTGATAAATTCAACAATCAAATTTGTTGTCACAGTGTTTTCTGAAACATTTGAAATGTCGGCATATGAAGTTAATGATGCAAACATCCATTCATCATCAGTTGAAAAATAATCGCCAGATTTCTTATCATCAAAGCTGCTAAGTTGAAAACTTTGAGAAAAACCTAAGCCGGTAAGAATAAACAGTAGTATAAATATTTTCATGGTTTAATCCTTTTATAGTGAACTTTATTTATTTAATTTCGTTTTATTATTAAGTAAGTATTACTTAAATTAGAAAATAGAATTTTAGTAAAAATAAGGTAAAAATATGAGTTCTCAAAGTTTTAGACGAATCTTTTCAATTTTATTGGTATTTAGTGTTTTAAGTTTAATAGCAATTGCATCAGAAAGGCAAATCCCTTCGGCAAAAGTTAAAAGCTTAAGAGGGAAAACTGTTGACACAAAAACTTTTTCAAACGATGGAAAACCAATGGTTATTAACTTTTGGGCTACTTGGTGTAAACCTTGTATAAAAGAGCTAAATAACATACATGACGACTACCCTGATTGGGTTGAAGAGACAGGAGTAAAGGTAATAGCAATATCAATCGACGATGCTAGAAATTCTAGAAGAGTAGCACCTTTTGTAAATAGTAGAGGTTGGGACTATGAAATATACTTAGATGAAAATGGTGATTTTAGAAGAGCAATGAACGTTCAAAATCCTCCTCACACATTTTTAGTAAATGGCAAAGGCGAGATTGTTTGGCAACATAATGGTTATGCACCAGGTGATGAAAAAGCTTTATTAAAAGAGATTAAAAAATTGACCAAATAGATAATAATTATTCTAGAATTAAAAAAATTATAAAGCCTACAATTTGTAGGCTTTTTTTATTTATTTAAATAATATTAAGACGAAATTGTAATTATTGTGTCTATATCATATATTGCAGATATTAACTAAATCTTAACATTTAAAGGACCTTCAATGATAAAACTATCTTTGATTCTTATTGCATTATTTGGAATAAGTTTTTCTCAAAATATCACATACACATCTCCAATTCAAAATTCTGAATTTGCTAGACCCAACCAAACAATTATTATTAGATTTGATGATGTTGCTCCCAAAAATATTGAAGCTACTTTAGCTGGAACTTTATCTGGGGAACTTCAATCAGAAGTTATTTACACAAGCAACCCAAATGTTATAAATATTAGAGCAGATAAATCTTTTAAAATTAATGAGTCTGTGAATTGCAATATAAATTTACCTAATGGGAACTTCAATCTTAATTTTCAGGTTGCAAAATATGTTCTCAACGATTCTCAAACTTTAATCCCAGATGATCTAAAAGATAATTACAATAAGAATAATTACAGTCATTTGCTTAGTACTCAAGAATTTAAAATCCCAGATATTAAGGTTGAAACTTATGGGGAACAAGCTAAGGGGTATTATTATGTTACACCAAGCAAGTTTTTTAATCCAGCAAATCAAAAATTTCCAAATACTGAACAAGCAAGAGCAATTATTGATAATTATGGTACTGTTGTGTATTGGGAGCCAACAATAGCTGATGACGGTACTTTCTTTAATGCTATGGATTTTAAATTACTTGATGGTAATAAGTTTGGATATTTTGCTTTGTTCGGGGATGATCATTTCCTATTGGATTCTAAAATGAACTTTATTGACACAACAAAAATGAATCAATCACAGGATTATTATTTAACAATAGATATTCATGATTTTACCATTTTGGAGAATGGGAATTATGGTATTATGTCTTATCCAAGAATATTTATGGACCTTACAAATTCTACTACCTGGGGGAATGATGAGGTAGTTGTTCAGGGTTCTATTGTTCAAGAAATTGATGAAGATAACAATCTAATATTTGAATGGAATGGCTATGAGCATGTAGATGTTTCTGAAATACCACTACAATTTTTAGAAAATTATGACAATTCTACTACTTTCTTAGATTTAATCCACATGAATTCTTTTGAATTTGATACTGATACTAGTTTAGTATTTTCCCAAAGAAATCTGAATGAAGTTTGTAAAATCAATAAAAATACTGGCGATTATTTTTGGAGAATTGCAAATGCTCAACATTCTGATTATGAGATTATTTCAGATCTAGAAAATGTTAATCCTTTATTTGAAACACAACATGATGCACGAATGATGGATGAAACGTCATTTACTATTTTCGATAATGGACCGCACTTAGGTTATTCAAGGGGTTGTACATATTTTATTGACTATGATAAAAAAACTGCAACTCTAATTAGAGAGTTCAATGAATTTGATGAGAATAAATTTAATAATTATGGTCAGATAATGGGTAACATGCAAACATTAGATAATGGTAATAAGGTTGTTGGTTGGGGTTCTGGTGGTTATGTGACTGAATTTGATAGCCTTGCTAATTTAGTTGCATTTGTAGATTATAACGGTTATGGCTACAGATCTTTTAAATTTGATTTTATGCCAGAGGTATTTTCAACGAACATAGAAAACCTAGATTTTTCTTATAATATAGATAATACAACCCTTAGCAGGACATTTTCCGTAACAAACCTGCTAGATGAAGAAGTTCAATTTAATGGATCTAATCTAAATACAGAAAATTTCAGATTGAATTACAATCTACCTGTCACACTTTTACCAGGTGATACAATTGTTATGGAGGTAGAATTTTTACCTTATGCTGATGGTAGCTTTTCTGATGTATTAACAGTATTTTTTGATGAGCCCCGAAGAAGATTATCTTTTCAGGTAGATTTAAAAGCAGAAATAGATATTTTTGCGAGTGTTGATGAAAAAAGTTTTTCTAATATGTTGAATATTGCTCCTAACCCAGTATCAGATCAACTAACAATATTTACAAATGATAATATTAATGGAGAGTATTCTCTTGAAGTTATTGATAATACGGGTAATTCACTTGTAAATGAGAAAGTACAAATTTCAAATGGAAAACTAAGTTTTTCACTAGCTGATAAAAGTTTACATTCAGGCTTTTATGTAGTAAAACTATCTAATGATAAGGATTATTTTGTGAGTAAATTCATTAAGAATTAATTAAACATTAATAGCAGATAGAATAAAATGGTAAAGCAAAGAATTTTGTTTTACCATTTTTTTTGAACTAAAAAATAAAGACAGGTGTTTTGTCTTTTAATATTTCTCTAATAGAAGGAGGAGGCCCAAGATATTTGCCCATAAATCCATCTAGCTCATCTTTGGTTTTTTGTGATAATAAACCAGAAACGTGATCTATTACTTCACCTGATACAACATAAGGCATAAGAGAAAAAAGCATTCTATCGGACTCGCAATGGGCATAAATTTGATATTCGTTAAGGTCTTTTACTGGCTTATTAGTAATTAAACAATTTGAAACCCAATCATTTATATCATATTTGCCATCTCTAGTCAAGCTTTTCCATCTGGAAAGTAGATTCACTTTTTCATCAAAAAATGAATCAATTTTTTCCATAGAATCTTTAGATAGAGTTTCTCTCATTTCTAATGCACATTCTAGGCAAATAGCATATTCGAAAATAATATCGAAAGCACTAGAATTTGGATATTTTTTTACAGATTTTTCAACGAAATAGTGTATCCCAATTTCAATCAGGTTCTTTTCACAAACTACACAGTTTGTAAACGGTTTTTTTGTTTCAAAGGAATGAAATTCATCTGGAATTTCAATGCTCTTAGGGTTCACAAAAGGACTTAGCATGCTAATATCTTTCATTTGGCGGTTTTATTAGTTTATATATTTCTTATTACTTAACCAATATTATGCCATGATAGATTAATTTTCAATTGTTTCTAAATATTCAACAATACTTTCAACTAGATTACCATTTAGTTCTAATGTAGGATCTGAAAAAGAACGTAATTGTTTTTCAGGATCCATACTAACAGTCTTTAAAATGTGGTTCATACCTTCAATAGAAACATAACTACCTGATTTAGTGGCAGCTAGTAATATTTTGCTCTCTTCTGCTGAAATTTGAATATCATTTTTACCAACAAGAACTAAAATAGGAATATCTAATTTTGCAATTTCTTTTTCTGGGTTATATTTGAAAAAATTAATCATAAATGGTTGAACTGACTTGCTAAACAGTAATTCTAGTTTAGGATTCATATTTTCCACAATCTTCCCCATTTTAAGTGTATCAACTATTAATTTTGATTCTTCATAAAGATTTGGTGTTTTTTCTTTGATTTGATTAAGTATTTGTTCAGACCCATCGTTTACAATACCGCAAACTGAAATTAATGCATCAGCATTAGCTTTTCTTGCTGTCACTGTTGCTATTAACGAGCCTTCACCATGACCAATAATTACTACTTTTTTATAACCTAGAGATTTTAGTTTTTCAACGGCAAATGTTGCATCTGAAATGAAATTTGTAAAAACTGTTTTGTAATCTATTGGAAAGCCTTTGCTTTTACCAACCAATCTTTTGTCATATCTTAATGAAGAATAACCATTTTCTTGGAGTCCATCAGCAATTAATTTAAGCGAGTTATTACTACCTTGCTCTTTAGTTGAATTACCATCTCTATCTATAGGTCCCGAATCTGCTAATATTAGAATGCCAATATCAGATTCCTTTTTAGCGACTTGAAGAGTACCGCTTAAGGTACCGTCTGGGGTAACAATTTCTATTTCTTCGGCAAATGTTAACGCTGAAACAAGTAGTAGTATTAAAATTGATTTCATAATTTTATCTTTTTGATTGAAAATTTTATTAACTTAAGAAATTATTTAGAATAGAAACAAACAAAAACGGAGAAAATTAATGTCAGAAAATATAAAACAGGGTCAACCTAGCGGTTTATATGCCCTATTTTTTTCGGAGATGTGGGAAAGATTTTGCTACTATGGTATGCGAACCCTTCTTACATTATATTTGGTAAAGTCACTTTTGATGGGTGATGCAGAGGCATCATTAATTTACGGTGCATATACCGGACTTGTATATGCGGCACCAATTTTAGGTGGAAGACTTGCTGATAAATACCTCGGTTACCGATATGCTGTAATTCTTGGTGGTCTGCTAATGGCAGTGGGCGAGTTTATAATTTTAGGCGGCACAGAAACTACTCTAATGATTGGTATGGGTGCATTAATTTTGGGTAATGGATACTTTAAAGCAAATATATCCACTATCGTAGGAAAGCTTTATGACGATGGAGATCCTAGAAGAGATTCAGGTTTTACAATATTTTATATTGGAATTAACTTAGGAGCGCTTCTAGCTACTACTCTTGTTGCTTATGTAGGGGAGACTTACGGATTCGACAAAGGGTTCGGGCTTGCTGGATTTGGGATGCTTTTAGGTATTTTAATATTTTATGTAAGAAGATCTAGGTTTGCTAGTGCTCCTGGTGTTGATATTCCAGAAATTGGTTATAAAAAATCATTTGGTCCACTTAATAATGTACAGTCAATAACAATATTCTCATTGTTATTAATCCCAGTATGTTATTTTTTAATTATGCAAAATCAGATTTTGGATTATCTTTTATTAGGTCTTTTCCTATATATTAGTATTTCCATGATAAAAGCTGGAAAAGATGAAGATATTGAATCTGGTACAAAAGTTTGGAAAGATAGAATGGTTGCTCTAATAATATTTATGGTTATAAATATTACATTTTGGGCATGCTTCGAACAAGCTGGAACATCTTTAACATTATTTGCTGATAGAAATGTAAACCGTGAAGTATTAGGTTGGACTATGCCAGCTTCAATGACACAATTTTTCAATCCATTTTTCATTGTAGTATTTGGATCAATATTTTCAGTAATGTGGGTTAAACTAGCTGCTATTGGCAAGAATCCTAGTATTCCATTAAAATTTGCATTTGGTATTATTCAATTAGCTTTGGGTTTCTTGTTAACACAAATTGGTGTTATGTTTGTTAATGATGCTTCTCAAGTACCATTATTAACTCTTGTATTCCTTTATATGTTACATACATCTGGTGAGCTTTTCTTATCACCCATTGGACTCTCGATGGTTACTAAGTTAGCCCCTAAAAAAATTGCAGGAACTGCTATGGGTGCATGGTTTTTAAGCTTTGCAATGGCAAATTATCTTGGTGGTAAAATTGCAGCGATGAGCGGAGCTCATGACGGTACTGAACCGCTAAGTGTTGCTGATGGATTAACAAACTATGTTAGTATATTTTCTACAATTGGATTTGTATTACTTGGTGTTGCAGTAATAATAATAATACTCAATAAGCCACTTAAAAAATTAATGCATGGCGTAGAATAAATTAAGTATTTATCAATTATGAGATAAAAGGGGTAGATATTTCTACCCCATTTTTTTATGAAAACAAAAACAAAATTATTAAGAACTTTTGGGTTAATTTGGGCAAGCATAATTGCAATAATCATCCCATACAAATTTGATGAAATTTCGTTTTTAAATATTTATACTTTAACAACTGCTACCATTTTTGTTGTTTTTTCTTTTTTCTGGCAAAAGCCCATTAAATATATTTATAAATATCAGATGTTTATTGCTAGTTTTATTGGTAATATTACATCAAAACTTATTTTAGGATTAATATTTTATTTAGTAATTACACCAATTGGGATTTTGCAAAGAACTATGGGGCAAGATTTACTAAATAAAAAAATTGACAAACAAGCAACAAGCTACTGGATTACAAGAAAAAAACAAGCTGGAAAACTCACCAATCAGTTTTAATATGGACTTTTTATCACAACTTTTTGCATTTTTTAAAGAAAGAAAAAAATATTGGCTTGCTCCAATAATTATTGTTCTTTTATTACTAGGTGGCTTAATTATACTATCTAGCCTACCTGCAATAGCTCCATTTATTTATACTCTTTTTTAAAAATACTGAATGTACATTCTAGGAATATCAGCTTATTACCATGATTCTGCAGCTTGCCTAATACATAATGGCAATATTATTTCAGCTGCACAAGAAGAGCGATTTACAAGAATAAAACATGATCCTCGCTTTCCAATACAAGCAATTAAATATTGTATAAACAATTCAAGTATATCTTTTGATGAAATTGAATCAATAGTATTTTATGATAAACCATTATTGAAATTTGAAAGATTGCTCGAAACCTATTTAGCAGAAGCTCCAAAAGGACTAAAATCATTTTTAATGTCAATTCCTGTTTGGCTAAAAGATAAATTATTTTTAAAATCAACTATAGCTAAAGAGTTATCGACAAATTTTGATGTCAAAAAAAGTAGTGTTCTCCCTAAAATATTATTTACAGAACACCATATTTCTCATTCTGCTAGCGCATTTTATCCATCTCCTTTTAAAGACTCAGCCATTTTAACAATAGATGGAGTAGGCGAATGGTCAACCACATCACTATCTCATGGTAGTGGCAATAATATTGAGATTATTTCAGAAATTCATTTTCCACATTCCTTAGGGCTACTTTATTCTGCATTTACATATTATACTGGTTTTAAAGTAAATTCTGGTGAATATAAAATTATGGGTTTAGCACCTTATGGTGAGCCAGTTTATCTTGAAAGAATAAAAGAGCATCTCATTGATATAAAAGAAGACGGCTCTTTTAAGTTAAATATGGATTATTTTAATTTCAATAGTGGATTAACTATGACAAATAGCAAGTTCCATGATTTATTTGGTGGAGCTCCAAGGCAAAGTGAAACTGAGGTCACACAAAAAGAAATGAATATTGCTAGATCTATTCAGGAACTAACAGAAGAGATTGTAATACTTTTAGCAAAGAACGCTAAATTGAAGACTAATTCAGAAAATCTGTGTTTAGCTGGTGGTGTAGCCTTAAATTGTGTTGCTAATGGTAAATTATTGAAAAATAATATATTTAAAAATATTTGGATTCAACCTGCAGCTGGAGATGCTGGAGGTGCATTAGGGGCTGCGTTATTTGCATACCACACTCATTTTAATAATGCAAGAGTAATATCTGAACCAGATGCTATGAAGGGAGCATATCTAGGTCCACAAACTAATAGTGTTGAAATAGAAACAATGGCTAAAAAATATAATGCAAAGTTTCAAAAATTCACAGATGAAGAATCCTTGTATGATCTTGTTTCTGATCACTTAATAAATGAAAAAGTTGTTGGTTGGCATCAGGGAAGAATGGAATTTGGTCCAAGAGCCTTGGGTGGGAGAAGCATTTTAGGAGATCCAAGAAGTACAAAAATGCAATCAATCATGAATTTGAAAATAAAATATAGGGAGAGTTTCAGACCTTTTGCTCCTTCAATTTTAATAGATGAACTACAAAATTGGTTTGATATTGATGTTAAATCTCCATATATGCTATTAGTTGCAGATATAAATGATGCAAAGAAAATTATTGAAACTGAAGAAACTGAAAAACTATTTGGAATAGACAAATTAAAAATTCCTAGATCTACAATCCCTGCAATTACTCATGTTGACTATTCGGCAAGAATCCAAACAGTTTCCAAGGATACAAATCCAAAATACTATGGGTTAATTAATTCATTTCATAAAAAAACTTCTTGTCCAGTACTTGTAAATACTTCATTCAATGTTAGGGGAGAGCCAATTGTATGTACAGCAGAGGATAGCTATAAATGCTTTATGAGAACAGAAATGGATGTATTAGTAATAGAAAATTATATTTTTTATAAAAATAATCAGCCAAATTATGATGATAAAGAAAAATGGCAAGAAAAATTTAGATTAGATTAAAAACCAAATATTCAATTAATACGTAAATATTTATATGAAAACACTTACAATAGAATCAAATGGAAGATTAGGCAAAACTGCTGTCTATCTTAATGGAGAACAACTAGATGGTCTTAAAGAGTTATTCCTCAATTTAGACGAGGAAGGGACTTACGATTCAGTAGTTCAATATGTTGGGGGCGATGGAGAGCTTTACACTAAAAATATATTTTCTGATAACCTCACAGAACTAAAAGTAACTGAGCCTTCATTTACAGAAGAAGAAGCAAATGAATTAGAAGAGCTTACAATTGAAAGTGATGGGCAAATTGAGAATACAATTTTAATGTGGGATGAGGAGGATTTAGATGGAGTTGTTAGCCTTCTAGTTCATATCAAAACACCAACAAAAGAAAAAAAAGGACTCTCTAATTTATTTAGTAGAGCAAAAACAGTTGAAGATTCAGTTTGCAAAGCGGAAATTGTTTTTAGAAATGATGATGATTCTTTAGAAACTGAAAGAGTATTTTAAATATGAAGTATTTTATAATAATATTGAGCTTAATTTTAGTATTTGATGGCAACGCACAGTCATTTCAAGAGCTAACTAGTTTTGTCGATTTTTCGGATGTAGGGGATTGGAAAGAAGGAACTTCTTTAAGAAGGGGGAGAAGCTTTGGAGGAAGTAGAAGAAGTTCTTCAAGAAGGTCATCATCAAGGAGGAGTACATCTAGTAGATCAAAAAGAAATACAAGTTCAAGAAGAAGTAGTTCAAAATCTGGTCTAGCTCAATCTCCCAAAAGACCTAGTTTTGGAGGTAAGCGTATGTCTCAATCTCAAGCAAGAAAAACATATTCCACTCCAAGAAAACAAGAAACAATTTCTAGAAAGTCAGCTAATGGAACAAACCAAAGATATGTTATGAATAGCTATGGCGGTTATGGCTCTGGTTTAATGACAGGATATATGATGGGTAGTTCAATGTGGTATTGGTCAATGCCATTCCATCCAGCATTTTATTATGGAAGACCAGCTTACGTTACAAACCCCGATGGTTCGGTTGGAGTATATCCACCAAGGTTTAGCTTTTCTAGAGTCTTTTTTACTTTAGTAATTTTATCAATCTTAGGTTTTATTATATATAGAAGCTTCGCTAAGAAAAAGCAATATAATAGTAATAACTATTCGAGAGGTTCATTCGCATAGAATCTGAATTTCTTTCTAATTATAAAGAAAACCCTACTTTATTTTTTATAGAAGTAGGGTTTCTTTTATTAAGTTATATTTAACTAAAATGTTTTAATTATCAATACCATATTCTAAATATTCAAGTGGTAGCATAGGCATAGCTATACCTTTGTTATTATAGAGCCATTGTAAAGTTTCAATTCTTTCAGATACTTTTTCAGTTTCAACACCAATCATACCACCTAGAAAATTTTGAAAATCAAAAACTTCTGGTTTAGGGTATTCATAGATTAAAACTTCCTCATCATCATCAAATTTTGCAGCCAATTTAGCTTGTTCAATTGCAGCGGATAAACCACCTATTTTATCAACAAGCCCTTTTTCTATAGCATCTTTACCAGTCCATACTCTTCCCTGTGCTACTTTATGAACCGATAATGAATCCATATCTCTTCCATCTGCTACTTTGTTAACAAAATCGCCATACAAATCTAATATATTTGCCTTCCATTGGCCCTCTTCGTCTTCAGTAATATTTCTAACAGGTAAGCCTAAACCAATCAAAGGATCTCTCCAAGAAAATCCTAAATCGGCATATTTACCAACTTTAACATTATCGGTTGTAAGACCCAATCGTTTTGCTGCTCCCTTATCATAAATCCAGCTAGATATTACACCGATAGAACCTGTTATTGTATATGGCGAAGCAAAAATTTCATCACCGTCCATAGAAAGCCAGTATCCACCCGATGCTGCTAGCATTCCCTGTGAAATGATAATTGGTTTCTTACCTTTATTTTTTCTAACTATATCAGCTATATATTCAGAGGCAAGTACATCACCACCTGGTGAATCAACCCTTAATACGACTGCTTTAATATTTGGATTTTTTATAACACTTTCAACATAAGATACAAGCTTTCTGGCTTTTATTCCTTGTTCCATTGCACAAACACCATCCACATATATTACAGCAATACTTTTTGCCGAATACCCCCATTTATCATCAATAGGTATTGGGTTTTGTGAAATAAATCCAAAATCAACAGCAAAGGCAAAATCTTTATCAAACTTCTTCATAGTTGAATCTAAATCATTCCATCTACCTTTTGCATCAACTAATTTATTGGAAATAGCATAATCAGAATTAATAAACAACTTTGTATTAATTATATCATCAATCTGCTCATAGTTTAGATCAGACCTTGATTCAGAAATTTCTGTAAGTGTAGTATTATACCAGCTATCAATCAATGCTTGATTTTGTTCTATTGAGCCTTCAGAAAAACTCTCTCTAGAAAAAGCTTCAACAGCAGATTTATATTTAAAGAGTCTTATTTCATTGTAGCCAATATCATATTTATCGAATAAATTTTTGTAAAATGTTCTTCCAGAATTATAACCTAAAAGCATTAGATTCCCATAATCATCTAAAATAATTTTATCAGCTACAGAAGCGAAGTGGTAATCATTTAAATCACCTCTTTCCATGAAGATATATACTTTTTTTCCAGTTCTTTTAATTTCTTTTATTTTTTCTCTGATTTCCCATTTCATTGATTGATTAGCAGAAAAACCAATAGTATTTATGATAACACCCTTAATAGCATTACTTTCTTTAATCCTATCAAGAGATACTAGAGTATTTAGTAATGTTTTAGAATTATCGAAATATTTATTTTTTTGATATTTATATGCCCCAGCTAGATTTACTTTTACATAATATTTAATAGGAGAAATATCATCAAATATAGTTCTGTCTTTTGCTCCAAACCTAGATAATACTGTTAGAGATTCATCTAAGTCAGAATTTGATGGAGCATTAGTTGTTATTCCGAATCCGCTTAAGCCGTAGCTTAGGTCTAAACCAAAAGCAAAACTTTCATTACCTTGAAGATTTAAATATCTACCAGATAATCTAATTCCACTAAGTGGTTCTATAACTGCACCAGCAGAATAGTTTATTTTTTTGTCAAAACTGTAATTAAAACCTTGAGTATTTGCTAAAGCAGCGACATCTCCGAAAAATGTGATTAACTCATTTCCCAGAGGTCTTATTGCCATTTCGGCTACAGTTTCTGTAATGTCGCCATTTAAAGCCCATGTTTGGGCACCACCAATACTAATAAAACTAGCAGGTCTATAAATAAAACCCCAATGAGCTGAATTTGATCTACCCATTTTTGATTTATCTCCACCTACAAAACCGTAACCTAGTCCTAAGCTGAATTTTTTGCTACCAAATGCAGTAGAAAGTCTATAATCATAAACTGTATTACCATTGGCAGATGTGGAAACCACACCAAAACCATTTCCTTCGGAAGCTGACTGAAAAGTCCAATCAGTGATTTTATCAAATGTGTAATTATTACTTGAAAGTCCGATTAATGCATCTGAGTCGGTTAAATAATTTGTTATAGCAGGATTATTAAATCCATAAAGTCCAAATTTGAAAGAACCAGGTGACCCTTGAGTGTATTGGCTTGTTTGATAATAATTTAAAAAACTACTTTGAATGGATTGACCAATCAGAACTGACGAAGTAACTATAAAAGCTAGTAAGAATTGTTTCATGTATTTCCTAATTAATTTTAAAGTTGTTATTTAAAAATAGTACTCTCTAAATTATAATATGTTTCTTAAAATTGGGGTGATTCTGCACTTATTTTTATTTTATCACCATCAAATTTTGGTTTAGTTCCAAGAAGATATATATCTAATATCATCTTAGTTCTTGCTGCAATTTCTCTATAGTTAAGAAAAGAAGTTTGATCAATTGGTGATTTTGCCACAAATCCTATTGCATTCATATTATAATTTTCAGCTAAATAAATTGCTCTTTGAATATGGAACTTTTGTGAAATTATTATTAGTGAATCTTGTCCAAATATATCTTTAGATCTAATAACCGAGTCGAATGTTCTGAAACCTGCATAATCGAGATAAATTCTATTTGGTGGAACACCTAAGCTAACTAAATCATCTTTCATCATTTGTGGCTCATTGTAATTTACATTACTATTATCACCACTGATTAGAAAAAAATCTATTTTTTGATTGTTCCATAAATCTATAGCGGCATCAATTCTGAATTTATAATATAGGTTTTCTTTTTGCCAAGAAAGAAATTTTGATGTTCCTAAAAGGAGAGCAGTTTTTCTTTTAGGAGTATTATTTGGGGAGGAATAGACTTTTCCATTTGCATTATAGTTTACACCTTCATTACAAAGCATTACAAATACAATCATCCAAAAAATGATTGAAAATGAAATAAGAAAATATTTAAATAGCTTGTTTTTCAATTTTTTATTATTGTTTTGCAATTATATATATTTTTATGATACTATTAGCTAATTAAATATTAACAAATAAAAAAACTCCCATCTATAAAATAGACAGGAGTAAGGATTTATGTACTAACGAATATAACATTTTCCGAACACAAATTAGTCTCTAATTCTTCTCAAAAAAGCTGGTTCAGCCTGTATTGTTTTGGATTTTGCTTCATCTTTAACATTACTACTTTGTATTTTTGAAGCAGTGGTATTTGAATTATCGCCAAGTGGAACTCCACTTTTACCATTTCTCAAGTAGGTAGGAGTATCGTATTTTTTTAAAGCTCTCTGACCAGATGGCTTTTGAATATTATCAAATCTACCTTCACCGAATACCGTTCTTCCACCAAAAACATTTTTAGGAATAGTCATTTGTTCAGGTTCATTAACTTCAGTTTCTTCTTCTTCTTTGATACAGTTAAACCCCGTTGCAACAACAGTTACCATAAATTCATCGTTCATAGATTCATCAAAAACGATACCTTTAATAAGATTTGCATCTCCACCTGCTTTTTCCTCAATAAGGGTAACAGCATCAGAAATTTCGTGCATAGTCATTTCTTGACCACCAGTAATATTTACAAGCAATCCTTTTGCACCTTCGATGGAAATTCCATCTAATAGGGGAGAGTTTAATGCTTTTTCTGCGGCTTGTACAGCTCTGTGTTCACCAGAAGCAATACCAATACCCATTAGTGCATCACCCATTCCTTTCATTATTGTTACAACATCAGCAAAATCGACGTTTACATAACCATGTCTAGAGATAATATCAGATATACCCCTTGTAGCATTGTATAATACTTCATCAACTTTAGAAAAAGCTTCTTTAAACCCAGTATTTTTATCAATTATTTCTAATAATTTTTGATTAGGGATTACAATAAGTGCATCAACATTTTCTCTTAACTGGTCTATCCAAGTATCAGCAATATTTACTCTTCTTTTACCTTCAAAAATAAATGGTTTAGTAACAATACCGACAACTAGTGCACCGATACTTTGTCCAATTTTTGCAATTTCTGGAGCAGAACCTGTACCAGTTCCTCCACCCATACCACAAGTAACAAATATCATGTCGGCACCCTTAAGGGCTTCTTTAACTTCGTTCTCGCTTTCTAAAATAGATTCTTTTCCTCGCTCAGGGTTTGCTCCAGCACCCAATCCTCGAGTAGTCTCTCTTCCAATTTGTATTTTAACATCAGCAAGATTATGCTCTAATGCTTGTTTATCTGTATTTGCAGCAATAAACTCAACACCAGTAAGACCTCTTTCAATCATATTGTTAATAGCGTTTCCACCACCGCCACCGACACCTATGACCTTGATTTTTGCTCCCCCCAGAGCTGTGTCGTCTAGCAGAATACGCGGTTGATTATCCGACATGTTACTTCCTCTTTATAGTTTGAAAATTTAAATTTATAATTGCTCAATAAAATTCTTCATTTTTTTCATAAATGAAGGTTTAGAATTTTTGTCATTATTTGATTCCTCAGCATCAACTTTTGCTTTTGTTGCATCACTACTTTTTAGATTAGCTTTTGTATTATTTTTTTTAGTTTCAGAAATGTCTTTTTTTACTGAATTCTGAATAATACTAGGTTCTGCAATTTCTTCATCAGAGTTTAGATTGTCGTAATCTATGTCTAATTTATCTAAAGCAAATAAAGCGAGGCCAACTCCAGTTGAATACACAGGGCTTTCAACCATTGGAGCTAAACCTGAATAAGAAATTCCAGTTGGTATTCCTAATTTAACAGGTACGCCAAATATTTCTCTCGCAAGTTCTTCAGAACCTTTTAGCAAACAAGTTCCACCAGTTATTATAAGACCAGCTCCCAATTTATCAAGAAAGCCTGATCTAGATAGTTCAACCATTGCGAACTCAAAAAGCTCTTCCATTCTCGGTTGGATAATTCTACATAATTCAGATTTTGAAACTTCCATCGGTTTTCTGCCACCAATCCCCGGGATCATAAATACATCATCTTTCATAATAGAAGGCAAGTAACTGTGTCCATATTCTCTTTTTACTCTTTCTGCCTGCTTTGCAATAATTCCTAAACCTTTCCTTACATCTTCTGTAACTAGGTGTCCTGCGATACCTATAATAGATGAAAATCTAATTATGTTATCTTCGAATACAGCAATATCAGTAGTACCACCACCAATATCAATTATTCCTACTCCTACTTCCATTTCTTCGTCGCTTAGAAGTGCTCTGCTAGAAGCAATTGGTTCAAGTACTACATCTTCGACAGTTAGACCGCATCTTTCCACGCATTTATAAATGTTTTTTATCGCAGTTTCAAGACCAGTTATAATATGTACTTCAGCTTCTAATCTAACCCCACTCATTCCAATCGGATCGGAAATTCCGTCTTGACCGTCTATTATAAACTCTTGTGCCATCACATGTAAAATTCTTCTCTCGCTAGGTATTTTTACATTCCTAGCATTTTCCATTAATCTATCAATATCCGATTGAGTGATTTCTTGAGATTCGGATGATATTCCGATAATTCCTCTAGTTTGGAATGATTCAACATGATCACCAGCGATACCTACAACAACATTTTTGATTTTCATTCCTGATTGCTGTTCAGCCTGATCTATTGCTACATTAATAGTCTTTACTGTTTTTTCAATGTTGCTAATTACACCTCTTGTTAGCCCTTCGCTTTCAGTAATTCCTATTCCTAGAATTTCTAATTCACCTTTAGATTTCCCAGGTTTTGCAACCAAAGCACAAACTTTGTTTGTTCCTATATCTAAGCCTACTACTATGTTGTTATTGTTGATCATGCTTAACCTTACTTAAGAAACTAATATTTTTTTATCCCATCTTAAATCAATGATTTTAAAGTTGATGCCTTCTTTCAAAGCGACTTTAAACCAAAACTCATTGAATTTTTTAAATTTTTCTGCTAAAAGTTCTTTTCTTCCTACTTTAACTAAAATTGAATTCTGATTTAAAACTAAATCAAACTCACCAGTTTGTTTGTTAAAAATAATTTCAGATAATAATAGGTTTAAATTATTATTATTAACTATTAATTTAAATATGTCAATTAATATTTCATTTGATTTATTAATTGCACCATTTTTGATTCTTAAAACGGGAAGATTGTAATCGCTAATATCATCTCTCATTGGTAGTGTAGTCATATCAGCAGATAAAAGAAACACTTCGCCTTTTGAGATGTAGTATGCAACTGGGGCTCTTTCATCAATTTCGATGATTAATTTATTTGAATTAGTATAAATATCAGCATTCTTTATATACGAATTGGTCAAGATTCTTTCCTTTATTTCTAGGAAGTCTTGAGTGGAGAAAGAAGATTTAAAACACAGGGAATCTGTAAGATTTACAATCTCATTTTCGTTCAAAATATCATTGCCAATTACCCTAACCTCATCAATTCTTTGGTCTTTGTTCCAAGAATTTGATGCGTATATAAGTAAACCCAATGATATCAAGATTACCGATACCAATACAGTTACAATTACTTTGTTCATTTTTCGTAGTTGGGAATCCTAAGGCAGGTATTCCTCTTTTTGCTGCTTAATTTCCATCAAAAGTAATTGAAAAATAGTTCACTTGCAAATATTATTTATTAATTTTTTAAAAAAGTATATATTTATTGATTGTTGATAATATAAATGACTTCTACTCTTAAGAGCTATGAAGTGTAAAGATATGTAAAATAATGGATTACATGAATCCTTTATTATCAAATTAGACCTGTTAAGGCACTAAAACTTAGTGATTTAAAAAATAAAATAAATAATATTTGGAATTATAGATTTAAGCACCTATTTTTGTGTCTTCTTAAATGGAAGATTCGCATAATTGGTATTGCAGCAGTCTTGAAAACTGCCGTCCGCAAGGGCATGGGGGTTCGAGTCCCTCATCTTCCGCCAATAAAAAGCTCTCAAAATTGAGAGCTTTTTTTATTTCTTCTAAGCAGTTCCTAATACAAATCACTTTTAAGAACTCTTTTTAAATTAATATCATTCTATAGTTTTAATCAAGCAATACAGAAAAATATTACAATATTTATTAGCTTAGCCTGTGCTTTTAATTAAAAAAATTATCATCATGAAAAATAAATTGAAAATTATGTTATACTTCATAGTTGGTTTTATAGCCACCCTTATAGTTGCAGTTTTTATTTTTATAAAGTTTGCTCCTCAACTTGGCAAAAAACCAGAAGGTGAACATTTGGCAAGAATAAAACAATCACCAAATCACAATGGTGAGATATTTGTTAATTTAATTGAAACTCACGAAGCTGAACCAATGGAAGCATTAAAAACGCTTCCAAAATTTATTTTTGGAGAAAATGGTTCGCCAGAAAAATCAGTTCCAGTTAAATTTGGAGAAAATAATAGGCCAGCAAATGATAGTTCCTGCTTCATTACTTGGTATGGTCATTCAGCATTCCTACTTGAAATTAATGGTAAAAGAATATTAATTGATCCAATGTTAGGCGAATCGTCGTCTCCAATTTATGTTACAACCAAAAGATTTGATTATGAAAAACCTATCCCTTTAGATGATTTAAAAGATATTGATGCTGTAATTATATCTCACGATCATTATGACCATTTGGATTATCCAACTATTAAAAAGATAAAAAAGAATGTTAAACATTTTTATACAATGTTAGGGGTTGGTTCACACCTTCAAAGATGGGGTGTCAATTCTGATAAGATAACAGAACTGGATTGGTGGCAATCTATAAAACTAGATAATTTGGAATTAGTTGCTTGCCCTTCGAGGCATTTTTCAGGGAGAGGATTCTCTGATAGATTTACAACACAATGGGGTAGCTGGGTAATACAATCTGGAGAGCATAAGCTATATTTCAGTGGAGACGGTGGCTATGGTCCACATTTTAAAGAGATTGGAGATAAATATGGCCCATTTGATTTAGCTATGATAGAATGTGGTCAGTACAATTTAGCTTGGAAAGATATTCACATGATGCCAGAAGAAAGTGCTTTAGCTGGTAAAGATGTAAAAGGTGAGATGTTGATGCCAATTCATTGGGGTGCTTTTCAATTATCAATTCACGAATGGACGGATCCAATTTTGAGATTTAAGAAAAAATCAGAAGAATTAGGAATGGAAGTAATTCACCCATTTATTGGTGAAAGATTTGAATTAGGGAAAGACTTCCCAAAACAAGAATGGTGGAATAAATAAAGGGGCAAAATAAAATTTATCTTGCCCCATAATCTTATTCAAGATTTTAGTGTGTCTAAATTAATTAGAGATTTTATTGTAGATTATGTCTGCAACTGAATTTTCAAATGTATCTCTGAAATGAAGACTAGAATCTGTTAGGCTATAAACAGACTGATCTATAGCTTCTAATGTTTCAATAGTTCCATCTTCAAGTTCAACACTATATCCGTAACTAACAGATTTATTGGATTCGTTCAATGACCATGTACCAGAATATGTATCAATAACACAAGTAAAATCACTATTGAATAAAATACCTTTTGGTGTTAAAAGGTCTAATATTTGTGATTCCTGGTTGTCTAATTTTGCTGATTCTAAAGTCCATGAATGTGATAGGTTTGTAACATTAACAGTAACTTCTGTTGAAATGTTTGTATCATCATTGTCATCATCATCATCATCACAAGATACTAGAAATAAAAGGGCAAAAGCCAAAAGAAGAGTTTTAAGATTTAACATATAAATCCCTATATTAGTTTTTAAAAAAAAATTAATTGAATTTCACAACAAAATATGAATTCCAATTTTTACCAGTCAAATAAAAGTATTTATTTTGATTGTCAAAGGCGATGCCGTTTAAAGCTTCAGCTTCGGGGTTATCCACTAGCCTTTTTCGTAATGGAGTTAGGTCGATTTCGCCCCTAAATTCACCAGTAATTGGGTCAATTCTGACAATACGGTCTTGTAACCAAATATTAGCAAAGATTTCGCCATCCACATATTCTAGTTCATTTATATCTGTTAAGGGCATACCAAATTTATCAAGAACATCAATTCTTTTAATTAAATCAAAGCTATTAATATCTCTTACTTGGATTCTATGGGAACCGTCGCTCATATAAATAAATTTGTTATCGGTACAGATTCCCCACCCTTCACCTTCATATTTAAAAATATTTTCTTGGTTAAATTCTAAATCGTGAACAATGCACACCCCTGATTTCCAGGTAAGCATATAGATTTTATTATTTACGAGTTCAATTCCTTCGGCAAAAATAGAAATGGATAATCTTGAATCATTAATTGTGCTTCCATTTTTATTATCAAATTTGTAGAGTTTAGACTTGCCATAGCCACCGGAACTTTCGTAAAGTACGGAGTCGAGAAAAAACAATCCTTGAGTGTATGAATTGGCATTGTGTGGAAACTCATTGATTAATTCAAATCTCAAATCACCTTTTTTAAAACTGAATTCTGAAGTTTTATTTTCTATTGGTTTTTCATCATCGAGTAATTTTGATTGATTATTATTCTTACTACAAGCAAGAAAACTTATCAATAAAAATATTAAAAGAGTCTTCATAAAATATTAATCAAATAGATCTTTTACTTTATCAAAAAAGCTTGATTTATGAGATTTATTTTTTTTGTTAGGATGAATTTTTTCAAATTCTGCTAACTTTTCTATTAATTCTTTTTCCTGAGATCCAAGTTTTGTGGGTACGTGAATATTTACTAGAACTACTTGATCGCCTTTACCATAAGAATTTAAATGAGGGATACCTTTTTCATTTAGGGTTATAGTAGCACCAGGTTGAGTACCTGACTGAATTTCAATTTTTTCGGTGCCGTGAATAGTAGGCACTTCTACATCAGTACCAAGGGCTGCCTCTGGAAAGCTAATATCTAGGTTGTAAATTATATCGTCATTTTCTCTTGAAAAATGCTCATGCTCTTTTTCTTCCATAATTACAATCAGGTCGCCAGCTGGGCCACCTTTTACGCCTGCGTTTCCTTTACCTTGAAGCGGTAAATAATTCCCTTCTTCAACTCCAGCAGGAATATCCACTTTAATTTCATCATCCTTTTTCTCTCTACCAGAACCAGAGCAACTTGTACATTTCTCTTTAATAATCTCTCCAGCACCACTACATTGAGGGCAAACAGAAACATTTACAAACTGACCAAATAAAGATTTAGAGACTTGGCGAACTTCACCCGCACCACCACATGTTGGACATGAGCTTGTTCCAGACCCTGATTTTGCACCACTTCCAGTACAAACGCCACAAGTATCCCATTTTTTAATTTTAATTGTTTTTTTAGTTCCTTTTGCAATTTCTTCGAGAGTTAGCGGCATTTTAATTTTTATGTCGCCACCACGTTCACCTCTCGACCTACGTTTACCGCCGCCTTGCTGCCCACCAAAAAAATCATCAAAGATGGAACTGCCTCTTCCGCCAAATATATCCGAAAAAGTTGAGAAGATATCATCAACGTTAGAAAATCCTTGAGACCCGCCAGCAGATCCTCTCATTCCATCATGACCAAACCTATCATATCTAGCACGTTTATCGCCATCTGAAAGAACGTCGTAGGCTTCAGAAGCCTCTTTGAACTTATCTTCAGCTGATTTATCACCAGGATTTTTATCTGGGTGAAACTTTATAGCTAGTTTTCTATAAGCTGATTTCATCTCTTCTTTAGAAGCTTGTTTAGAAACTCCTAGTATTTCGTAATAATCTCTTTTAGCCATAATAATTTTTATTCATTTCCGCTTGAAGTAATAACTTTAGCGTGTCTTAAAATTCTTTCTTTGTAATAGTATCCATCTTGTACAACTTGGATAATTTGCCCTTCTTCAAAATCTGGATTTGGTGTGTGCATAAGTGCTTCGTGCAAATCTACATCAAATTCATCACCAGGTTTAACCTCCATGATTTTAACACCAGCTTCTTCGAACAATTTAACAGCTTTAGAGTTAATTAAATCCACTCCCTGAATAATTGCATCAAGGTCTTTTGAAGCTTTAGCAGATGTTAAAGCCTGCTTAATATTATCTGGAATTTCTAATAGATTATTAAGAAGCTTTTCATTTGCAAATTGGACTAAATCCATTCTTTCTTTTTCGGTTCTTTTTCGCATATTTTCCATTTCAGCTGTTCTGCGAGCTAATTGATCTTTTAACTGATCATTTTCTTTGCTTAGATTAGTTATAGATTCTTCTAAACCTTTAAAATCTCCATCAGAGCTATCATCCTGATTTAATTCTTCTTCTAGTTCTATATGTATTTCGTTTTCCATTTCATCTTCTTTCATGGCAGCACCAATTTTTTCTTCAAGGTTTTCCAAGATTTCGTCATCATTTTTCTGATTAGTATTTTCTGAATCTTGATTTTTCATATAAGTATTTCGTATATCTCTTTTTTTATTAGAAGATTGCCTTAATGGCCGATTGTTTTCCATCTTATCCTCTGTATTAATTTTTATTGACGTTTAATTGCTAAACACAATTTTAAAATTAGTGTTAAATTAGATTGCAAAATTAAGAAATTCTAAGTAAACCTCATTTTATAAATCGAAGAAATATAAAAAAGGGTTGGTATCTTCTTTTTTTTGAGCAGAATTTATAAGTATTAAAAAAAGAATAAATAACACAAAAAAGGAGTGTAGAAACTACACCCCTCTTTTTTTACAACTTGTATTAAATTTAAGCTATTGTAACATCATCACAAAGATAAACATCTTGAATAGCATTCAGCAGTTTTACACCTTCAGCCATAGGTCTTTGGAAAGCCTTTCTACCTGAAATTAGTCCCATGCCACCAGCTCTTTTATTTATCACAGCAGTTTCTACAGCTTGTGCAAAATCATTAGTGCCAGACGCGCCACCACTATTTATTAAACCAGCTCTACCCATGTAGCAATTTGCTACTTGGTATCTTGTCAAATCGATAGGATGCTCTGAAGCAAGCTCGGTATAGATTCGATCGTCAAACTTTCCATAGCTTGAATCACCCATATTTAATGCTTTGTAACCACCATTATTTGTAGGTAATTTTTGTTTAATAATATCAGCCTGAATAGTAACTCCCAAATGATTTGCTTGAGCTGTTAAATCAGTTGCTGTGTGATAATCCTTATCTTTTTTAAATTCGGAGTTTCTTAAATAACACCATAATACAGTTGCCATTCCAAGTTCATGTGCATAGGCAAAAGCGGCTGCTACTTCTTGGATTTGTCTGTTAGATTCTTCTGAACCGAAGTAAATAGTTGCACCTACTGCAGCGGCTCCCATATTATATGCCTGTTCAATACTACCAAACATTATTTGATCGAATTGATTTGGTACAGATAGCAATTGATTATGATTTATTTTCACAATAAATGGAATTTTGTGAGCATATTTTCTAGCTGTCATTCCAAGTACACCAAAGGTGGAAGCAACTGCATTGCATTCACCTTCTATAGCTAATTTTACAATGTTTTCAGCATCAAAATAAATTGGATTTTTGGCGAAAGAAGCTCCAGCAGAATGTTCAATTCCCTGATCTACAGGTAATATCGAGACGTAGCCTGTATTGCCTAATCTACCATTGTTAAGAATCCTCTGAATATTACCTATCACTCTGTTATTTCTATCACTATGCGAATAAATTCGATCAACGTAATCACTACCTGGTAAATGAATCATCTCTTTTGAGATTTTTGGTTTATCGAATCCAAGTAAGTATTCAGATTTATCACCAAGGTAATTGTTAATTTGCTCTATCATTATGTCCTCAAACTATTTAATTATTTTTTTGCCAAATTAAGCATATATATGATTTTAAGCAATAATTGTCTAAACTATAATTTAGAATATTAATTAATTACTTTTTAATGGTTTTGATTATAGCTTTTTTTGATTGTTCAAAAAGATAAAACTAAAAATAGGAAAGGACTATAAATAACGTGAGTTCGATATAAAGATGTTAGTAATAATTGGATAAAGAAGGCGAAATATTTAGTATATTAAAGTACTGAAATTTAATAACTTAACTAAACATTCCGCCATGATCGATATTAACAAAATTACTCAAATATTCTGTAACATTGATGACTTTTGTAAATCTTTTCTCCCTTTTTGGAACAAAAAACTCATTGCAAATGGTAAAAAAAGGTTCAAACCTTCTAAATTATCACTCTCTGAAGTTATGACCATTGAAGTTTTATTTCACCTTTCTGGATATAAAACATTCAAAGAGTTCTACCTTGGGTATGTTGCAAAGCATCTTAGAAAAGAATTTCCCAAACTTGTTTCTTACAATCGAATGACAGAGCTCAAGCAACAAAGCTTTGTCCCCCTTGCTACTTATCTCAAAAGCTCTGCTCTTAACGACTGTACTGGCATTAGTTTTATTGATTCTACTCCGCTAAGAGTCTGCCATAACAGAAGAATACACCAACATAAAACTTTCAAAGGTCTTGCACAAAGAGGACAGTGTTCTCTTGGATGGTTTTACGGCTTCAAACTTCATATTATTACTAATGACACCGGTGGAATAATTGATGTGATGATTACTCCAGGTAATACTGATGACAGGAAACCATTGAAGTTCAAGGGTTTTGTCGATAAATTACACGGTAAACTTTTTGGTGATAAAGGGTATATTTCTAAAGATTTATTTAATAGCTTATTCTCCAATGGTGTGCATCTTGTAACCAAACTCAAAAAGAATATGAAAACTAAACTACTTACTCCAATTTATGATGCATATCATCTGAGGAAAAGGGCTATTATAGAGACTATTTTTGACCAACTAAAAAATATTTGCCAAGTAGAACATTCAAGGCATAGAAGTGAAGCTAATTATTTTAATAATATATTTTCTGCACTTATTGCTTATAATTTCAAAGATAAAAAGCCTTCTTTAAAAAACAATTTTAACGACACTAATCAACTAATTCTTTATTAAATTATATCGAACTCACGTTAAATATTAAACATGGAAGCATTTTTTTAAATTTTTGCTCAACTATTCTATTTTTTGATTTTTGGTAGTATTGAAATAAGTCCTTTCTTTTTTATGTTTATAAAAACAAGAATAGAGAGGATTAAGCCAACTGTAAAAACTATAATTGCCACTATTAGACCTATTTTTGTCTCGTACAAATAATAAATTAAAAGAGACAAGAGCATAAAGGCTCCTTGAATAATAAAGCCAAGAAAAGTTCCAGCAATCAATTCCAGGCTTTTATCTTTTTCATTCATTATATTTATGCTTCAATTGATTCTAAAATTATTTCGGAGATGTCTTTTACTTGAACTTTGGATTCAAGAGTTTTAACACCATCGGTTATCATTGTCATACAGAATGGGCAATTCAAAGCTATAGTTTCTGCTCCAGTTTCTAGTAGCTCCTCAGTACGTTCCATGTTTACACGTTTACCTTCATTTTCTTCCATAAACATTTGTCCACCACCAGCACCGCAGCAAAGACCTTTATCTTCAGTTCGTCGGGTTTCAAGGATATTGAGTCCAGAAGTTTTAAGTAAGTTTCTTGGCTCTTTGTAAATATTATTTAATCTACCAGCATAGCAAGAATCATGAATAGTTACGTCTTTAGCGGCTCTTGTAGAATTATTTACAGGAATTTTCCCTTCGTCCATTAAGCGGTCTAAAAACTCAGTATGGAGTTCAACTTCGTAGTTACCACCAAATTGTGGGTACTCATTTTTTAAGGTATTCAAGCAATGTGGGCAAGTAGTTACAATTTTTTTAACATCATAACCATTCATAGTTTCTACATTCATTCTAACAAAAGAATCTGCTAAATACTCATTACCAGCTCTTCTAGCTGGGTCTCCCGTACATGCTTCTTCTTTCCCAAGAATGGCAAAATTAATATCAGCATGATCCATCAACTTAGCAAAGGCTTTAGTAACATTCTTTGTCCTATCATCGAATGAACCAGCACAACCAACCCAAAACAGTATATCAAAATCAGGCTTATTAGCTGCTTCTTTAACTGTCGTTCCCTCGGTCCAATCTGCTCGTTGGTCTTGAGCAAATGCCCAAGGAGCGGCATTATTTTCAATGTTATTAAATGGAGTTTGTAATTCTTCTGGAAATTCGGCTTCCATCATTACTAGGCTTCTTCTCATTTCTACAATAGCTGGTACATGCTCAATATTAACGGGGCATTCTTGCATACAAGCAGAACAAGTAGTACATTGCCAAAGAGCTTCAGGGTTAACATAATCACCAATAAGCTTTTTATTCATTATTTCTTTTTCAGCTTCTTCGAGATTTGCTTCTTCCCAATTTTCGGCAGTTTTTCCCCATTTTTCTAATTTATGAAGAATTGGAGCTCTATCCATAGTTCGAGATCTAATCTGAACCATTATCTCTCTTGGGTCCAGAATCTTTCCAGTTTGATTAGCAGGGCAAACACTAGTACACCTACCACATTCTGTACAGGTGTATGAATCGTGCAGGGTCTTCCAAGAAAAGTCTTCAATTTCAGTAACACCATAGGATTCAATACTATCATCTTCAAAGTTAATTACCGATAATTTGTTTGTAGGGCCAGTATTTGAAAAAAATACATTTGGTACTGATGTTAAAACATGTAAATGTTTAGAATATGGCAATAAATTCGTAAAGGCTAATATCACAATAATATGAATCCACCAACCAGCTTCGTAAATAATTGGTGCAGAATCAGCTGAAATTAATCCAGAAAGTGCGTAAGCTATTGGTCTAACTTCAAAAGTATCAGTGCCATGCATTACAATATGAGCAGCATTTTCAAACATTAATGAAGTCACAATAGTAAAAATCATTGCTAAGATTACAGTCGCCTCCGTTTGGCTATGTCCTTCTCGGTGAAGTCTTGGTACCTTTATAACAAGTCTTCTATATCCAGATGCAATTACCCCTGCTATAATTAGGATTATGAAGATATCAGTTAATACGGTAATTGCTGTGAAAATTGGACCTAAGTAATTTAAAATACCTTGAACCCCAAATCCTGTTAGTACTGAATTTACTGCAGATAATCCAAGAATTAAAAATCCCCAAAATATCATGGCGTGAATTGGACCAGCTTTTTTATCCCTTAAAATTTTCTTTTGAGCTATTGCTACTACAAAAGTATTTATGAGCCTATCAATGATATTATCCATTCTATCATCAGCTCTAGCAAGCTGTAAATGAGCTATTAACTTTGAATAGCTTCTTAAAAAGAATGCTAATGCAAAGATAAAAACACTTATAAAAATCCAGTTTTTGAGTCCAAATTCAAACATTTGTTACCAGTTATAGTTGATGTATACCTTTAAATTTAGGTCTATTTATTCTAAATTACAAATAAATTAGCAAAACTGATTTGAAAACTTATCTTTCATTAAATTTTATTTAAAGATAACAAATGACTATTTTTGCTATTAAATCACAATTAAAAAGTACTATGGCAGATACAGCACCAAAAACATATACACACGATGTGTGTTTTATTAGCTTTTCAGAACCCTTTACTGATGGCAGAACTCTCAATATTGTAAAACTAACTGCAAAGCTTGGAAAATCAGTTTGTCTTATCGCTATTGGTAATGAGAATGATGCAAGAAATTTGAAAGGTCATAGAGTACAATTTTATAACTGCGAAAAATCAACACATTCGAAAGCTTCTGTTAGGTGGACAAAATTCAAAGCTGATGCAAAAAAATATTATAACAATATAACTGCAAAATTTTACTACGCTTGCGATTTATATAGCCTGCCAATAACAAACGATTTGAAAAAACAATCTACTTTTATGGGTGCCCATTCAAAAATGATTTATGATAGTAGGGAAATCTATTCTGAATTAGGGACTTATGAAGGGAGAGGAATAAAACAAGCAATTTTATCACAAGCTGAAAAAATGTATGTCAAGAATGTAAACAAGATGGTTACATCTGGTCCATTCGATTCAATCTATTTAAAGGAATACTTTAGGCATAATTTACCATATACTGAGATTTTAAACTTGCCACCCTACCAAGCAGCTGTAAAATCAGATTTATTGAGGAAAAAATTAAAATTTGGCGATAATGATTTAATCGTTATTTACCAAGGTATGCTTATGAAAGGAAGGGGAATTTTGCCAGCTATAAAAGCAATTCAGAAATTAGATGATGTAAGGCTTGTAATTGTTGGGCAGGGCGATTATTATCCAGAATTAAAACAATATGTTGATTCTAATAATTTAGCTAGAAAAGTAATATTTGCTGGTTTAGTACCATATATGAGGCTTCATGAGATTACTTGTAGTGCCGATGTAGGTCTTGCACTATTTGAACCAATTTCTAAATCTTATGAGCTTGCACTGCCAAATAAATTATTTGAGTATATAATAGCAAATAAGCCATCTGTTGTTACAAATTTACAACAAATGGAAAATGTTATTAACAAAGAAGAAGTTGGTATTTTAGTAGACCAGAAATGTGATCCAGAAGAAATAGCAGACAAAATTGCTTATTTGCAACTCCACCAAAACAGACAACCTTACATTGAAAAATGCAAAAAAGTTGCAAAAAATTATGGTTTTGAATCCCAAAAAGAGAAAATTCAAAAATTATTTGATTAAAAAATACTATCCAATTTATCAGAATAAATTTATAGATATAAAAGCTCGGGGAAGTACTGTTCTTGGGCTTTTTTTATTAGTTATGAATAAATAGTTATATTTGTATAAATAGCAAAATTAAATCAAGGTACGAAAAATGAAAAAAATATTTCTATTTGTCATATTTCTTAGCGGTGTAGCTTTTGGGCAATCCTCAGGTTCTTGGACTCAGTTGGAGACCCCAACGGAGCCAAGTGCAAGAAGAATTGGAATGATGGCCCGAATAAGTGAAACTGAAGCATTGCTGTTTGGAGGTATTGACGGAGGGGGCAATAATAACGAAACTTGGCGATTTGATAGAAGTAGTGGTTCTTGGACGCAACTTTCTACACCTACACAACCAAGTGCAAGATATGGATCTATGATGTCACGCATTAGCGAAAATGATGTTTTGCTATTTGGAGGAGATAATGGGACTTATAACAATGAAACGTGGAGATTTAATAACAACAGTGGCTCATGGACTCAGCTTGCAACACCTACACAACCAAGTGCAAGACGCTATGCAATGATGAGTAGAATTAGCGATTCAGAAGTATTACTTTTTGGAGGTTTTGATGATTCACGTTTTAATGACACTTGGCTGTTTGATAATAATAGTGGCTCATGGACACAGCTGGCTACTCCTTCCCAACCAAGTGTTAGAAATCAGGGTATGATGAGCCGCATTAGCGATACCGAAGTTCTTCTTTTTGGTGGGCATGATGGTAATAATATAGATGAGACCTGGTTATTTGATAGAAGTAGTGGATCTTGGACTGAATTAATCACTCCCTCACAACCAAGTGCAAGACGGGACGCTATGATGGCAAGAATAAGTAATAATGAAGCGTTATTATTTGGTGGGAGAACAAGTGTTGATAATAATGATACATGGTTATTTGAAAGAACAAGTGGCTCATGGTCACAGCTTGCTACTCCTTCACAACCAAGTATTAGAAGACTTGCAATGATGGATCGTATTAGCGATACTGAAATTCTTCTTTTTGGTGGTTCTGATGGTGTAAATTTTGATGAGACTTGGATATTTGATACAGAACCACCGATGAAACCAGTAATTTATAACTTAACAGGAGTTGGTTTAAACAATTCTACTTCTGCGACTATTTCTATGGATTTATATTCAGGGAATGTGACTACAACTTATACTTTTGATATAGGGTTAAGCTCTGGCAATTATATTGATTCGGAATCAGCAACAATATCTGGATCTAGCTCCACGGTAAATGTTGGGATTAATCCAACAACATTAACAGCTGCTACACAATATTTTATAAGAGCAAGTGCTACAAATTCTGTTTCTTGGACGGAAAGCAACGAAACAAGTTTCTGGACATTAGATGCTGAGCCAAGTGTTCATTCTAATACATTTTATCAAATTGGTCAAAATAAAAATGAAATAGTATTAGGGTTCGCAGCTTTTGGAGCTAATGCTGATGGATATTTGATCATTCAAACTAGTAGTAATGTTAGCTCAAGTAACTACCCAGTTGATGGCTCAGATTATTCTGTAACTGATAATATAGGTAATGGGACAGTAGTTGCAAAAATAACTAATAATACAGCAACTAGCTTTACAGTTAGTAGTTTAGTAGCACAGCAGGATTATAATTTTGTATTAATACCTTACAAGGTTGGTAGTAATATTGCAACCACAAATTATCTAACAGCCAACCCTCCAACATTAAGAGCATTTACTATCCCAACTCTTGGCGATTGGGGAATGTACGCTTTTATGGGTTTAATGCTAATCGGTGGTGTGTGGTATGTGAGAAGAAGTTAAAAAGGAAAGCCAAATATCAGTTGATAATTGACTTTCTTAATATGAAATATTTAAGGATGATTCATTCTACAAACACATACTCTTCGGACATTAAAGCCCAAGTTTCTTCAAGTGATTTATTTAACTTTGTCCAATCTTCATTCAGGTTGTCCATTACTTGCTCATGTCTTTTCGATTCTCGTAGTGCTAATCTTTTGGCTTCTTTAAACCCAAGTTGAGCAAACCTCACACTCTCAACTAAATTCATCCTAGTAAAGAACATAACCCAATTCCCGCCAGATTTTAAAGCTGCATCAGCAACGTCAATTAGAAAGAAACAACCATGAGCAGTTAATAACATACGTTGTAGTTCAAGATTATTCCCAATAGGTAAAGACTCCTTCCAAGTTTTATTGTGGTAGAACTTCTGCTTTATTGTGAACATAAATCTAACTAATAATTCAGTTATGATTGTAGGTATAGACATAGCAATACCATGTCTCAAATCATATCCTTGCTCAAAGACTTGAGTA
Organism: Candidatus Kapaibacterium sp.; assembly: GCA_028376765.1. Taxonomy (GTDB): domain Bacteria; phylum Bacteroidota; class Ignavibacteria; order Kapaibacteriales; family UBA2268; genus JAJRPT01. The sequence continues at coordinate 35,814 of JAONBD010000004.1, read as the reverse complement.
GCTATATCAGCAAATGATTGTTTATGTTTACCAAAGTTTCCAAAGTTCAAGAATTGGAACAATTCATAAAAAGGAATTGGAATACCAGTCCCACGATTTACATTACCACTTGAACCATTGAAGTCAGAAGCTAAATGTCCAATCCAATTCACAAAACCTGAAAATATTTTAGATGCCACGTTAGACCCTTGTAGTTCAAAGGTATCAGTTTTAATGGTGATTATTTTCCCATTATCAATAAATGAAGCTGTATTTGTAAACTGATTAAATATGGAATAAACAAGTCCAAATATATCAGGAGAATGAGCTATAGACTTTAAATGGTGGTTTTTCGTTGACATTTTAAATAAATGTTTAACATCACCTCCATGTCTGTGGTCATAATTAACAGGAAATATTTTTTCTAAAAAACCAATAGCTGATTTTGTTGTGTTTGAACCTTTTTCTACAGCTTTAGACTTATTCCATCCAAAATATTCTGCGATTTTTTCAACTACCTTATCTGACTTTTTATCAATTTTTTTACTTAACATTCCTTCTTTAGGAATATCAACAAATATAGCATCAATCAAACCACCAATAGAGCCACAAGCAGCCGCAATCATATAATCATACTTATCACATTGAGGATTATATTCTTTATCGAATTCTTCACGAAGAAATGCTACTTTTGAAACTGATTTTTCAATATCTTCAGCACTTAACAAATCAGTAAAAGAAACCTCACCTAGAATTTGTTCTTTGGCTTCAGAGCTAATCTCATCCCAGCTTCTAATTTTAGTAACTTTAACTGGAGTATTTGTTGAAGTATTTTCATTCTCCATATCATTTTTATTGACTTTTGCACCAAGCTCTTTTAGTAATTTCTCTGAACTATCTATCGAAGAGACTAAACTAGATTTAGTCTCTTGATTAACATTCTTGATTTCTGAAAGTTCATTTGATTGATGTTTTGCAACCTTTAATAGCTCTTGCTCTTGTTCTTTCACATTTTTCTTACCCATCATGTCCCTTGTGGTAATAGCTTGTTATCTAAACCTAGGTCTTCTCTTAAATCATTAATTACACCTTGTAACAAAATGTTCAAAGCATTAAGATAGTCAGCTCTTTGTTTAGTCTGGTTTGATTCATCTTTAATAGCATTTATAATTGCGTCATGTCTCTTCATTACCTCTTGAAGCATAGCTTCTTTTTCTTCACGTAGTTTATTTTTTTTATACCTAGATACAAGACCATATCCTGCTACGCCTAGAAATGCAACAGGGGCTGCAAGAACAAAAATACCTGCTGTCATTCCTCCACCAACTATTCCGCCAGCTGCAGCAAGTCCTGAGGTAATTCCTGCTCCACTCAATCCAATAATTGACCCACCAAAATACAAGCCAGCAAATGATGCCGCACCTCCAACACCAGCACCAACTGCTACACCTAGTAATTCAGGTATTGCACTTTTTTGTATAGTCCTAGTAGTATCTTTAACTGCAGAGTCTGCTTCTTCAAGTACAATATTTATTGAATTTAAAGATTCTGATGATTTATATTTCATTTTTGATTTAGACATATTAGACACCTACTTTATTTATAATTGATAATTCTTCTGTATGACCAAACAGTTCTAAACCTTTCTTATACCACGCCAGACCATCAATAACCCAATTTTCCAAATTAGTTATAAATTCCTCACTTATATTAAATTGTTTAGAATAATCACGCATCATTTTTTTCTCCCTACTATCGTAATTACCATCAATATAGCAAAGTTGAATTCCTTCTTTTAGAAATACTAATCGTTGAATATCATTCTCAAATTTTAATGCCAACTCAGCATTATCATCTTTTAGTAAACTATATAATTGAGTTAATTGTTCGGTAGTCAATTTAAGATGAAGAGATAAATCTTTTAAGAATTCGTCTTCCTCTATTTTTATGACACCATCTGCCCAAATAAGAGAGATAATTCCCTTTAGAAAATTTTGTTTTGAATCTAAGGTTTCAAAAACCTCATTTATGTTATAGTCCATCAGTACTCCATTTATTGTATTAAAAGTATTTATTTGTATTCTTCCATATCGCAATATATAAATTATTCGGTGGGGCAAATATATTTATTAAAACCAAGACATATTTTGCATAGAATGCAAATACTTAGCTTGTAGTTTAATGAAATTAGCAGACTGGGCTGGAGTCATTTGTCCTTTAAGTTTGCCTAGCTTCTCCATTTTTGAGTCTTATCATCGTACACATGATTTTTATCATAAATATATGTCATAAAATGGTGCGTTGTATCAAAACTAAAATGGTTTAAGGAAAAGTACTTGCTAAATGTTGTATCCCAAGTAATTGTATTTGAATTATAATTATACATAATCAAATCAGTATATTCGTTTGAATTATATGGGTTTTCTGATGGATAGTAGTGAGTAACCCAAATAAATAATTCGTCATTCTTGAGCATTTTATAATTTAATTTTTTACCCCTACTTTCAGATTTGCACTAATTCCTTTCGCAACTGGTGCTAATCAAGCTACAGCAAACTACTTTACAGCAAATGCTCCACAGACAACTGGGTTTACTATCCCAACTCTTGGCGATTGGGGAATGTACGCTTTTATGGGTTTGATGCTAATCAGTGGTGTGTGGTACGCTAGAAGAAGTTAAAAAGCTTACTCTTTTCATTTATAGAGACTTAATATAAAAATATCTAAAGCTCAAGAAGTACTGTTCTTGGGCTTTTTTTTATTAAACATTTTTAAAATATGGATAAACCGTTTTCTAGTATTTTGTTTTGGGATTGGTAGCTTTCGCCCAAAAAAGAGTCAACGAATACTTTGGTAGAAGCATTCTGTAAAGTGTTCTCATAATTCTGACTGTAGTGAAGCGTTAGGAAGAATCCAGTAAAAAAAGCACATACTGGATTCTTCAATCTGACTGAAGTCCTCTTTCTGAATGACGAGCAAGCAAAAAAAGTGGAAGTGGTAACACTTTTTTAAAAGCGAAAAAGTGTTACCAAGTGTTACCAGATGTTACAAAATTTTAGTATAATTTTGTACAAAACTAATAATAAGTATGTCAAAATATATAGCAATTGTAGATTGTAATAGCTTTTACGCATCATGCGAGAAAGTGTTTAGACCCGATTTAGCAGATAAACCAGTAGTGGTTTTATCCAATAATGATGGTGTTGTTATTGCTGCAAGTCCAGAAGCAAAAGCATTAGGGCTAAATGGAAAGCCTTACTTTAAAGTTAAAGACCAAATTAAAAAAAATAATGTGGCTGTGTTTTCATCAAACTATGCTCTTTATGGCGATATGTCACAAAGAGTAATGGAAACCCTAGAAATGTTTTGTCCTGAGATTGAAGTTTATTCTATTGATGAAGCATTTCTATTTTTTGATATTTTCCATATAAAAAATATTACTGATTATTGTATTAAAATTAGAGAGACAGTTAAAAAATGGACTGGTATGCCAGTTACAATTGGTGTAGCAAAAACGAAAACTTTAGCCAAGCTTGCTAACCGATTTGCCAAAAAGAATGAAAAATATTCTGGTGTTTTGAACCTTTGTGATTTTAAAGATATTAACAAATTTTTAGAATTAACACCTATTGGTGATGTTTGGGGAGTTGGCGGAAAATATAAAAAAATGTTGAATACATTTGGAGTCGAAAGTGCCTTGGATTTTATTAGTACTGATTCCAAGTGGGTACGAAAAAAAATGACTGTTGTGGGAGAGAGAACTTGGCGAGAGCTAAATGGTCAAGAATGTATTGCTCAAGAAGAACAAGCACCGCCAAAAAAAGTAATTATATCAAGTAGATCATTTGGTAAAATGACAGATTCTAAAGCAGAAGTTAAAGAAGCTGTTGCATTTTTTGCCTCGAGAGCAGCTGTTAAGATACGAGAACAAGGAAGTGCTGTAAAAGTTATGTCAGTATATCTAAGAACAAATAAATTTAAAACTGAGCTAGCTCAGTATCATAATGGAGTTCAAATCAATTTACCAATTCCTAGCTCTATTACAAGTGAGATTGTAAAATATGCACTAAAAGGTTTCGAACAGATTTTTCGAAAAGGGTACTTATATCAAAAGGTTGGTGTTATGTTGGCTGAGCTAGTACCAGAAGATACTGCTCAATACGGATTGTTTGAAAGTAAATCTAGATTGAAAGGAAAGTTAGCAACTGATACCCTTGATTCAATAAACAAGAAATTTGGAAGTAATACTATTTCAATTGCTTCTACAGGGAACGTTAGAAAGTGGAGTATGAAAAGAGAGTTTCTATCACCCAAGTACTCGACATATTGGGAAGAAATACCAATTGTTCATGCAAATATTAAAGCAATAATTAAGAAAACAACTTAATCGTTATCGTCAGCTGCGATATTGAAAATTGCGGTAACTGGGCAGTGATCAGAAACAAGTTTTGCTTGTTTATCTGGCATAGTAGAATTAATATTATACATACCAACAGAACCCATTAAATAACGCTTTAAGGCAGATTTGCTTAATAAAATATGGTCAATATTATCCCAATTTGGATTTTTACAGGATTCAAGATTTGATGAGATAAAGTTAATATTGTTGTTTTGAATAAGGGAATTTAGATTATCCGACCAATCACGTTTGGGATTGTCATTAAAATCACCAAGAATTATTAAATCTTGTTCTTTATATACTAAAACAGAATCAACCCAAGCAGATAGCACGTCCGATTGTTGTTTCCTTAAAAAGTGAGAGAGCTCTTTTTTTTGAGCAGTGTTATCGTACCTAGAAGTGGATTTGAAATGTAGGTTCATTATGTAAAAATCAAAATTTCCTTTTTGAGCTTTGGCAATTAAACCAGATCTTGATTTACCTTCTAGGACTTTTAAGGGTGAATAGAGTCCAATTGATTCTAATTTTATATCATTTTTTGCGATAAAAGCTAGGTTTAGAATGTAATCATCTTTTTCAAAAATATAATTCCACCCATCGAGATATTTTAAAATTCTATTTAATGCAGCTTCATTTTCAACTTCTTGCAATGCAATTATTTCAGCTCCAGTATCTTCAATTGATTGAGCAATTCTTTGATAATCACCTTCACTTCTTTTTACTTTGTCATTTATTCCATCACCCAGCCATTGAATGTTGAATGTTCCAATTGTTATGGATTGATTGCTTTGAGGATTTCCACAAGAACAAATTATTAAAATGAAACTAAGAAAAAATAGCTTTGAATACATGTCCTGCCACTTTCGGGTTTTCTTTAAATCTTCTAATCGAATATCCGTACCAATCTTTCCCAAAAGAGATGTAGACTCTTAAAGGATGGCCAGCACTAATAAGCTCATCACGTTTATCTTCTCGGACACCTAAAAGCATCTGAAATTCATAATTGTCTTCAGTAAGGTTTCGTTGTTCTATTTGACTAATACAGTATTGAATTAACTCTTCATCGTGGGTTGCCATCCCAACTTTCATATCATTATCAAGCATAATATGTAATAAATTCTGATAGTTTAAATTTATTTCTTCATGGGTTTTAAATGCAATATTTTCTGGCTCGATATATATTCCCTTCGTAAGTCGTAACGTTGGCTTGTAGTCGATTAAACTTAGAATATCATTTTCTGCTCTTCTCATATAAGATTGAAAAACTAATCCAATATTTTCAAACCCTTCTTCTCTCAAATCTTTATAAAATTGAATGGTTTTATCGTGAAATGGAGAGTCTTCCATATCGAATTGTATAAATACATTATTTTCGTTTGCGTGTTTTACTATTTGCTTAGTATTATCGTAGGCAAACAAATCATCAAGACCAAGACCTAAAGATGTAAGTTTGATAGATTGAGTGATATTTTTCTCAGTAGAAGCAATTCTATCAATAACATCCAACCTAATTCTCATATCTTTGAGGGTTTGATCTTTAGAGGTAACATATTCACCAAGTACATCAAGAGTGATATGAGCACCTTTATCCAAAACTTTTTGTGTTTTTTCAAATGCTTCATCAATGGTTTCACCAGCTATATAGTTGTTTGCAAAATAGCGTATAATTGGTTTTGGAACTACTGGTAGAAGCTTTATAATTAATTCATTCAACATAATTTGAAAAATAAAAAATATTGCAATATTGCTAAGTGTTTGATAGTCACTAAAATTATTATTAGGTTAAAGAAAAGTTAAACAAATTATGAAAAAATACATTAAACTTGCAACACTAATTTTACTAGGAGTAGTATCTGGTTATACATATTATACCTTTTGGGGTTGTGATAGCGGATGTGCTATCAAATCGAACCCTTATACAATATCTTTTTATGGTGGAATGATAGGTTTTATTATTGGATTCCCTAGTAGTAAATTAAAAAAATAGTAAATTGCACAACGATGAAAAAAATAAGCACATTTATAATAGCATTTATCATTTTCACAGAATTTTCATATTCAGAATTTTCTGATGATTTGTATATTTATGGTGCTGCTCAAACTATTTTTTTAAACGAGAACTTTCAACAATCATTTAGCCAAAATCAATTACAACAAGGTGGCATAATTGGTCAAAGGATAGATAGTCAAGATACTTCCTTTAATAAAAATAGAAATTCGTTTATGACTCAGCAAGTTAATTTGTTTGTAAATAAATTTTATGAAGACAAATTAAATTTCTTTTTTGATATGCAATTCAATCAGAACTATAACTCGTCTGAAGATTTGGGTAGTTTTTCTATACAAGAAGCATGGGTAAATTATAAACTAAGTAATCAATTTCAAATAAAAGCAGGGCAATTATTTCCTGCATTTAACAATTTAAATGAAGTAAAAAACCGTCTGAATCTGCTTAATTACCTTTTTAGACCTATCGTTTATGAAAAAATATTATCCGATGTAATTTCATCAGAAGATTTTATCCCAGAAACAGCCTTTCTACAATTACATGGACAAATACCAATAAGTAACTTTTTTATAGATTGGGCTGCCTACATGGGAAATAGCGAAGGCTCTTTTTTAATATCAAATACTTCACCATCAAGTGATGGATATTTATCTGGTAGCGATCCAAATGATTTAGAAAAAAAATTATATGGTGCTAGAATTGGTCTAAGAACTAAAAAAGAAAATTTTAAAATTGGAGTTTCAGGAACTCGAGATTATAATGATGGTAACTCCTACCTTAAAATATTGAAATTAGACCTAGTAAACGATTACCCAGTTTTACCAATTGAAGATCAATTAAGATACCGAATTGGGGCAGATCTTTCTGCAAACTATAAAGGTTTTTCTATTGAATCAGAATACTCATTTTCTCACATGGAAGATATTATTTTTAAGAATAGTGAATTTAATATTTATAGTAGTGATGAATGTTGGAATAGGTTCTATTATGTAAATCTGTCTTATGACATCAATGATGACATTTTTACTTATATTGGCTATTCTGAAATTTTAATAGGTATTTTAAATTTTAATTCTGATTCAGATTATGTAACACTTGGTGCAGGTTATAGAATTAACCCTTGGCTTACTTTAAAAGCTCAATTTATTGCATATCAACAACAGGTAGATTATCCAATACTTTGGGAAAATCCACAAGGGGAGAGAAGACCAAGACTTCAGACTATGAAATTAAAAAATTCTATTACAATTGTAGGGTTTTCGGCACAATTTTAAATGAAAAAAATAATTATCATATTATTCACAATATTAGTTAGCTCTTTAGCTAATTCACAGGTGTACGTTGTTGTAAACACTAGTGTAGAAAGTGATTCTGTTGATTGTGAAAAATTACTAGAAATATATACCTTAAATACCAATAACTGGGATGACGGAGGTAGAATAACTGTTATAGATCATAAGGGTGATGAAAATTCTAAATCCGTATTTTATGAATGTATTAAAATTAATCAAAAAGCTGTTAAGAAAATAAGATTAAAAAAATTATTTACTGGATCAGCAAAACCACCAAAATCTGCAACTTCAGATTTAGAAATACTTGATTTGGTTTCTAAAACCCCTGGTGCCGTTGGTTATATCGATAAAAACAGTTTAGATACTTCAATTAAAAATATCAAAGTGGTAGCAGTTCTTGATATATGAATATTAGATCAGCTACAATATTAATTATAGTTTCTATTCTCACTGTTAGCTCAATACTTTTCTATGGCTTAAGTGTTAGAGATCAGGTAGATATATTCCAATCTGAATTCGAAAAATACATGGACTTAACAGTCGAATCCTTAACCTTTGGAATTGAGTTCTCACTTAAAGAAGAAAACTACGAAGCCCTTTATCAATCAGTATATTACACCCAATCCCAAGAAGATGTAGTTGTTTCGGCAATCATTTATCACGATGATTCTACTTCATCTATAGATGTGTCCCTACCAGAAGGATTTAATGAAACACACAGTTACATAAAGAATCATATTATTAATAATACGCTCTTAATTGAATCTGATACAATATATAGCTTAAGAGACTTTGAGGCTGGGGGTGTTAATGGATCAGTATTGGTTGGTTTTACAACTGAAAATATTAGGGGTAGAATTGCGGAATCTTCTTTTTGGACATTTATAAGGTTAATTATATTTGTGGTGATTGGAGTTGTTATTGCATATATATTTAGCAATAGTATAGTAGGTCCAATTAATAAGCTAATTCAAGTATCAAAAGGGGTTGGCTCAGGTAATCTTGAAATTAGAGCCGATATTAATAAAGGTGGGAAGGATATTAAGGTATTATCTACAACTTTTAACTCAATGCTAGATAAGTTAGATATTTTACAACGACAAAGGGTTGATGAGCTTTCAAGCTGGAATAAAACTTTAGAAGATAAAAACGAACAAATTATTAGTTCAATTAGATATGCTTCTACTATTCAAAATGCAATTTTACCTAGTAAAAGTCAATTTGAATCTTTAAACCTTAATAGCTTTATTATTTATAAACCAAAAGATATTGTATCTGGAGATTTTTTCTGGATTGATAAATTTAATGATAAAACAATTGTAATTGTTGCAGATTGTACAGGTCATGGTGTTCCTGGTGCAATGATAAGTCTTATGGGTAATATGATTCTTAATGATATTATTATTAAAGATAGAATAACTAACCCATCGGAAATATTGCACAAACTTGATAAGGAGTTGATTAGATCACTTAGCCAAGAAAGTGAAGAATCATTTTCATCTGATGGTATGGATATAGGTGTTGTTGTGATAGACAAATCTAATGAATCCTTAGAATATTCGGGAGCTATGAGACCATTATATATTGTTCAAAATAAGAAGCTTACAGAAATTAAAGGTAGTAAATATCATGTTGGTGGTCTAACTAGGACTGGAAGAATTAAAACATTTGAAAATCATAAATTAGAAATATTAAATAATCAAAAATTTTACCTATCAAGTGATGGACTTGTAGATCAAATGGGTACAAGTGGAAAAAAATTAGGCTCTAAAAAATTAAAAAATGAACTGAGAAATCTTAGTTTAGATATAAGTATTCAAGAAGAATCTTTAATGAAAATGTTTAATGAACATATTGGTAATGAAGATCAAAGAGATGACATTACGCTAATTGGATTTGAAATTTTATGATAGAATTGAAAGAAAAGCAAGAATTGGCAATTGCTATATCGTACATGAAAAAAGGTAATGATAGAGAAATATTACAAGAAAATTTAAATGAATTGTCCTTTTTGATCGAAACTGCTGGGGCTACTGTTATTGAGAAATTTTGGCAAGAATTGGAAAGGCCAAATAGATCTACTCTTATTGGAAAAGGTAAAGTAGAAGAGATAAAAGATTTTATTTCTGAAGAAAATATTGATTTAGCAGTGTTTGATGATGAACTAACTCCCATGCAGATTAGAAATTTGGAAGATGGACTTGGCATAAAAGTAATGGATCGCAGTGGGGTGATTTTAGATATTTTTGCTGAAAGAGCTAAAAGTAACGAAGCCAAAACTCAGGTAGAGCTGGCTCAATTACAATATCTATTACCAAGATTAACAAGAATGTGGACTCACCTATCAAAACAGCATGGTGGAATTGGTACAAAAGGACCTGGTGAAACACAAATCGAAACTGATAGAAGATTAATAAGAACTAGGATAGAGCATTTAAAACGCAAACTTGATTCGATTGAAAAACAAAGTGTCCAAAAAAGATTAAGCCATAAGGGAATGGTGAGATTTGGTTTAGTAGGTTATACCAATGCTGGTAAATCTACACTAATGAAATTACTAACCCAATCAAATGTGTATATTAAGGATAAGCTTTTTGCTACTCTTGATACTACGGTTAGGAAGTTTCAGCTACCTGAAGGTCAAGATGTTCTATTATCCGATACTGTTGGATTTATTAAAAAATTACCAACGCATTTAGTAGCATCTTTTAGATCTACATTATCTGAGGCTAGAGAATCAGATTATCTGCTACATGTTGTAGATGTGTCAAATGAATTTTTTAGAGATCACATTAATACTGTTGATAAAACATTATTATCTCTAGGAATTGAAGGTGATAATATAATTCTAATATTTAATAAAATTGATTTGCTTGAGGATATGGATGAGCTTTCAATTATTAAAGAAGAGTACCCCGATTCGATTTATATTTCAGCTTCAAAAGGACTACAACTCGAAAAGTTAAGAGAGCTATTACAAGACAAACATAATATACTTTCCAAAGAGATTTCTTTGAAGCTCCCTTATGAAAAAAGCAATTTATTAAGTGATTTATATCAATTTGGAGAAGTTCTCGAAAGGATTGAAGATGATTTTGGATTTGAATTTAAAGTAAGAGTAAAAGATGAGACTGAAGGGAAATTTATAGCTATATTCGATGAATTTGTTTCCTAGTTCTTTGGAACCGTAAAGTAGAAAGTTGACCCTTCACCTAGCTTGCTTTTCGCTCCAATTTCACCTTGTAAAAGGTTAGAAAACTCTTTGCAGACAATCAATCCAAGTCCAGTCCCTTTTTCATTATTAGTTCCTGGTGTAGAAGTATTAACATCTATTCTGAATAGACTATCAGCAACGTGATCGCTCATTCCGACACCATCATCTTGAACACTTATAATATAATGTTTAGGCTTAGATTCGATTAGAATTTTTACGTTACCACCTTCTCTGGTGTATTTAAGAGCATTGTTCACTAAATTTCTTAATATTGTGTTTATTAGATTAGAGTCTGAATAAACTTTCCATTCATCTAATTTAGGCTGGGTAAGATTTATATTTTTTACTTTTGCTGTCTCATTAAACAATTCATAAATATTTTTAATGATGAAGCTCAAATCTACTATATCTGGCTGAAATCCTATTTTTTTTCTTTGAGTTCGTGACCAAGTAAGAAGATTCTCTAATAATTTAAAAATATTTTGGGCATTTATTTTTAAATCCTCTAAATATTCCATCATCTCTTCTTTTTCTAGCAAATCAAATTCTTTATGAAGAGTTTCAGTTGCAAGAGCAAAAATTGATAGGGGGTTCTTTAAATCATGAGCCATAATCGAGAAAAATTTATCCTTTGTGGCATTTAATTCTCGAAGTTTATTATCAGTTCTTATCCTTCTTATAGCAAATTTGATAGCTTTTATAAGGTCTTTTGCGTTGATGCCATTTTTAGAAATATAGTCTTGAGCACCCTTATCTATAAGATCTAAAGCTAGATCATCATCGTTAGAACCAGTAAGAAGTATAATTGGAATGTTGGAGTAACTATTATATATTAAATCAAAAGCATGATGATTTTCTGCATCAGGTAAATGCAGGTCTAATAGAACGCAATCAAAATTTTTGCTAGATAACTTATCAAGTCCAATTTCAATTGACCCAGCTGAGTCAATATTGATTATTTCACCAGTAAACTCTAATGTTTTTTTGATAAAAATTAAATCTAGGTCTTTATCTTCAATTATTAATAAATTCATCATGTAAATTAGTTATTTTTTTCTGAAACTCAATTAAGAAAATATACTGATTTGCCTTTTGTAATATTTTTTTAAAAAAGTTTTTCTATGAAATGGTGTTATGCCATACTCTGATATAGCCTTAAAATGAGATTTTGTAGGATATCCCTTGTTATTTTTAAAGTTATATTCGGGGTACTTTTTATCTAGGTCAATCATAAATTCATCTCTTGCAACCTTTGCAAGGATGGAAGCCATAGCAATTGTTATTGATTTAGCATCACCCTTTACTATTGTCTCAAAACTGTATTTACTATTAAACCTATTACCATCAATTAAAAGAAATTCTGGTTTAGTTGCAAGTGAGTCAGCTGCATCATTCATAGCATCAATTGATGATTGAAGTATATTATGTTCGTCAATATAATCATTAGACTTTTGTGAAATTGAAAAAGTAAGTCCAGAATTTTTAATTTTTTCAAACAAGATGGATCTTTTGGAATGAGATAATTTTTTTGAATCATCAATTCCATCTGGGTATTTATCATTTGGATTAAGCAAAATGCAAGCTGCAAAAACTGGTCCTGCCAATGGGCCCCTTCCTGCTTCATCGCAACCGCCAACTAGCAATTTTTTTTTCCAATATATTTTTTCAAATTCTAAGTTGGGCATAATCTATTTGTAAGAAGTTATGTTAGCGTCCTCTCCGTAATATTCAGCAATATTACTTTCAGTTTCCCAAAGCTTCAGCTTGATTAATTTTTGCTGTTCTGTCAAAGATTCTTTTAAAATATTCCAAAATGCGACAACAATGTTTTCAACAGTAGGAATAATACCGCTTAAAAAATCAACATCATAATTTAGATGTTTGTGGTCAACTTCTTTTTCAATTTTTTCTTTTATAATATTTTTTAATACTTTTAGGTCGATTACATATCCTGTCTCTGGATCTGGAATACCACCTACAGTAACTTCTAACACGTAGTTGTGACCATGCCCATTAGGATTATTACATTTATCAAATACTTCTTGATTTTTTTCATCAGTCCAATTTGGATTAAATAATCTGTGAGAAGCAGAAAAAGTAGTTCGTCTAGTAACGTAAACCATTATTCACCGTATAAATATTATTAAGTAATTTGCAGTTCTGACGTTATCAATTTTTATTTATTTGGAGAATAGATGTTAAGAATAGTATTCTTATTGTTGATGCTAATAACTATATCATGTAAAACAGTTATTGAAAACGAACAAAAAGCTTATAAAGGCTTACTTACAAAACATGAAAAACTGAAATTTATGAAAATTGAAGGTGAAATTAAACCAAATACGCCGCAGTATAGTGGTTCATTAAGTTCGTTAATTGAAGTTGCTGGTAGAGATTCAATTAAAATGCAGGTTTACGGACCTTTTGGTATCGAAGTAGCAAGAATATTTTCATCAAAAGAAAACTTTATTGCTTATAATGTTCTTGGTGGTGAGGCATTTAAAGGTAAGCCTAGCCCCGATGCATTGGCTAAAGCTATTAATATTAATTTGAATTTTGATGATTTAATTAGTTTTACCAGAAGTGAAATCCCAGGAAACCCAAATACTTATAAGTACGAAAAAGAATTAGATGGAGGACTATCGCTATATAGGAGCAAACAAAAAAAGAATTTTGTTGAATTTGCAACTTTAAACCCTAATGGCGATTTAGCTCAATATCAGCAAATAAATTCTGATGGTGAAACTCTAATTAATGTATTTTTCAATGATTACCAGCTTCAGGGAGATTATAACTTAGCTAAAGAGGTTGTAATTAAATTACCTAACAATGAATCTGAAATAACAATTATTTCTGACAAATATACATTTCCAGAAGGGATTGATGATATGTCAATTTCTATACCCTCGAAAATTCAAATTAGGGAATTGAATAAATAATTTTGAAATTGATTTATCCAATATTTATATTTTTAATTCCAAGATTGATTTTCTCATTTCAAGGAGTTAGTCCTAATTCTGATACCTTAGATACATCTAATTTTATACAAAAGGTTGATCTTCAGAATGAGGACTCTCTAACTATTAAAACAAAACCAAAAAGTAGTTTAGATACTTTAGTTTTTTTTAAGGCACAAGATTCTATTAAGATTAATTTGAAATCTAAAACTATGAAGCTAATTGAAAAAGCTGACCTTAAAATGGGTTCAAGAAATCTTCAGGCAAAGTATATTGAAATTGATTTTAATAAAAGCACTTTAGACGCTTATCCGGGAGTTGATACTAATGGAATTGAATATGGATTTCCTCTTATGATAGATAATGAGGAGGAGTTTATGGGAGAGCGTATAAGATTTAATTTCAAAACTGATAAAGGGGTAATAACTCAAGGTGAAACAGAGTTAGATGAAGGTTTTTATTATGGAAAAAAAATCAAGAAAGTGAATAAAGAAGATTTTTTTATTCAGGAGGGTTATTACACTCCATGTGATGAGCTTGAACCAAGTACTTATTTTGGTTCAGAACAAATGAAATTGGAAAATAATAATAAAATATATATGGATCCAATAGTGTTTTATATACAAGATTTACCATTTTTAGTTTATCCATTTGGTTTGTTTTTTTCTACTCAATCTGGTCGCCGCTCGGGATTGGTCGTACCATCTTATGACTTCTCAGATGCAAGGGGAGTGGTATTAGAAGATTTTGGTTTTTATTGGGCTGCTTCGGAATATTGGGACACAAAATTCCTAGCAGATTATTACACAAAAGGCGGATATTTATTCTCAAACTCTACTCAATGGAAAAATGGTAATACTTTGAATGGTAAAATAAATGTTGAATATGGTAAAACAAGGCGAAATACAAATGAATCTTTTGCTAATGCCTATAATTTCAACTTTGATAATTCATGGAAAGTCAACCCATATCAACAATTTTCTGCTGATCTTAGATTTGCATCTAATAATTTTAATCAAAATACCCAATCAAGTATTGGTAGAAGAGTACAACAAAATATAAGATCAAATGCCAGCTATAATATAAACTTATTGAAGTGGGGGAATATTTCAACTGGGTATAACAGAGATCAAAACATTATCACCGATGAATATACTCAATCCCCTAAATTTAGTTATTCACTTCCTAATAAAAGACTTTTTTCAATCTATGGGAATGATTTTAATCTTTCGGGCTCAACAGGACTAGATTATACACACGAAAAATTAATTAATACCGAAAGTATAAATGTTAATGAAGATTCTACTTATGTAGATACAAATTTCAGATTTAGAGAGAGTGGTAAAATTACTTTAAGACCTACAATTAGCTTTAATCTCCCCAAAATATACCATATAGCGATAACACCATCGGTGTCTACTGGAATGAATTTGTATAACCGAAAGTTAACAAAAAATTATTTTTCTGAGAATGATTCAATAGCTGAATCACTTCAATACGGAATATTTTCAGAATATTGGTATAATTATAATGTTGCTTTTCAGACTACAATTTATGGTATATCGAACCCAAATATTGGTAAAATAAAATCAATTAGGCATACATTTCAACCAACTGTAACTTACCGCTTTAGACCAGATCAATCTGGAAACGGATATGGCTTTTATAATTCATTTGTAGATAGTGCTGGAAGAGAAATTAGCTATAATGTATTTGAAAAAGATGGAGGTGGAGGTTCTAGCAGGAGAGAAGAGCAAACCTTAATATATAGCTTAAATAATAAAGTTGAGATTAAATTGGATCAAGGGGATACACTTGAGGCAAAAAAATTAGAATTGATGAATTTTTCATTAAATGGAAATTATAATTTTACAGCAGATTCTTTAAATTTATCTGATGTTAGCTTTAATATAAGAACACCTGCATTGAAGATAATAAATTTATCGGGTGGCGGTAATTTTTCTTTTTATGATCAAGATCCTACCTTTGATGATGATGGTAATATAACATCTTATAATAATGTTGATAGGCTTTTTTATAGTTCTGGAAAAGGTCTTGTAAGGCTTACAAGTATTAGGATTGGGATAAATACATCTTTTTCTAACGAAGGAATATCCTTGGATAAGGTAGATCCAATTGTAGATCAAACATTACCAGATACTTTAAATGTTGCTGAAAAGCAGTTGGGTTCTAGGTTTGCTCAAAGGAGAAACTTAAAAGCCAATTCATTTGATAAATATGGTGATTCATCTCCGGGCTGGAACTCAATTTCGATTCCATGGAATATTAGTATGGGAGTAAACTACTCATATAATAGAAGTTCGCCTATTCAAAAAAGTGAATCTGTTAATGCAAATTTTTCTGTTGGTATAGAACCTGCAGAGGGTTGGCTGATAAATGGCTCCTTCAATATTGATCTTTTAGAAAGAGAGCTATTAACCCCTAATATTAACATCAGCAAAGATTTAGGCTGTTGGGGTATGAATTTTACATGGGTTCCAACAGGAGTACATAAGCATTTTAGATTTAGCATTGGTTTAAATGCAGCTCAGCTTAAAGACTTTATGTACGAAAAAACAACTTCAAATTACTATTAAGAAAATATTAGTCAATATCTTCAAAATCAACTTCGTTAGTAATAGCAAAATCCATGATAAATTCCATCGCTTTTTTAGCTAATATGCTAGATTGAACTTGATCATTATTTTTAATTACTTCAATAAGTTGTTCTGGAGTTTGTCCAGTTCTTTCAGCTTCTTTGTTAGCTAGTTGTTCAATATCATAATCTTCAACTTTGATGCCTTCATTTTCGACAATTGAATTTCTGATTAATTCCCATTTAACATTTTGCACTGCCATTGGTCTAAATTCATCTCTTAGAGCTTGGCTATCTGCATTTTTAAATTGAGGTGCCTGACCAAATTGCTGTTGGAAATTACCAATCATCTGATCTAAAGCATTTTTTACGAATGCTTCTGGAACATCAAATTCATTATCGTTTACTAATTTTGTTACGATTTGTTGTTCTAAAAGCTCTTTACTTTTTTGATCCCATTGTTCTTGTAGTTGGAACTCTATTTCTTCTTTAAAATCGTCTTCGTTATCAAATCTACCATCGGAATATTCTTTTATAAACTCTTCGTTCAATTCTTTTGGTACAATTTTTTGAACTTGCTTTATCGTTACATTATAGAAGTGAGAATGTTGCCCCTCTAAATCAGGATTGTCTTCTCCATCATGACCACCTTCGTGTTCAAATTCATAGATAACAGTATCACCAGTTTTGTGAGTTAATAGAGCATCAACTAAATTTGTATCGATTTTTTCGTTATTAAGGTAGAAATGATCTTCTTTTGATTCAGCACCTTCAACTGGTTCTTTAGTTTCAGAATCTAGCTCAACAAAATCGGCAGTGATAACGTGATTTTCATCTTCGATTACATCAGATTCGACTATATCGCCTTTTGCATTAAGTATCTTAGTAATGTCTTCCTGAATTTCCTCATCGGTAACAGTATGAGTAGGTTCGTCTAAAGTAATACCTTTATAGTCGGTTAGTACTATGCTTGGATATATTTCATATTCTACTTTAAACTTGATAGCACCATTTTCTCTAATTATATCAATAATAGATGGTTGAGATATAAGATTGATTTTATCTTGCTCTACAACTTTTTGAAACTCTTCCTGTGAAGCAATTTCCATTGCATCAGCTTCAAGGGCCTTACCATAGGCTTTGATTGCCATCGGATACGGTACCTTGCCTCTTCTGAAGCCAGGGAGTTGAATATCTTTTTTTAATTTATTATATGCTTTTTTATGGTAAACTTGAAACTCATCTTCACCGATGATAATTTCCATTAATTGTTTGCCATTTTCAGAAGTTGATATTTTCTTATCCATTATAAATTCGCCTATCTAATACTAAAAAGCTCCGAGTGAAAAGCCATTCGGAGCTGTTATAATTATGTACGGACGGAGAGACTCGAACTCTCACGGGCTGAGCCCACTAGATCCTAAATCTAGCGCGTCTACCAAATTCCGCCACGTCCGCTTGTTTTTATTAAGAACTAATTTGTATTTTTGAATTGCTCAAAAAACAGATTACAAATATAAGGTAAAATTATTTTAACCACAAACACTAAATATAAAAATATTCTAATTGTAGGTGGAGGTGTTGCTGGCGTTTCAGCAGCTATAAAATTACAAGGCTCTGCGAATGTTACTTTATGCGAATCATCTTCAAAATTGGGTGGGAGAATTAATTCTCGATTTGATAAATTAACTGGGGATTCAATTGATAATGGACAACACCTATTAATTGGTGCTTATACATCATTTTTAGAGATGATGTCAATTACAAACTCCCAATCTAATTTGAAATATTATGATCAATTTAAAATTCCTTACTATTCTAAAAATCAAAACTTCACCTTAGATGCTACTAAAATTAAGGGTGATTTAGGTCTTTTAAAAGCCTTATGGGATTTACCCCTTCCTAAAAAACATTTAAGGAAAATGTTGCGGTTTATTATTAAAATAAAATTAGGGTTTGTTAGATATGAAAGCTTAACATGTAAAGAGTTTTTAAAAAAATATAATCAAAATGATAGTGTAATTAATATATTTTGGGAGCCATTAATCTTAGCTACACTTAATACACCTGTAGATACAGCCTCTGCAGAATTATTTGTAAATGTATTAAAGATGGGATTTTTTGCAAATAGTAAAAAAAGACAATTTATTTTACCTAATGTAGGCTTATCTGAATTAATGATTAACTCACAAAAATACTTAGATAATAAAATAAATTTAAAGTTAAAGACTACTTGTACAGCTATTGCATACAATAATGAAAAAGTTTCTGCAAAAATTAATGGTGTGGAAATAGAATATGATAAAATAATTCTTGCTTTGCCAATTAGGAAATCTGCCTCATTATTAAAAAATGAAATGTTATCAGAAATATCAAATAAATTATCCTCCAGGGCTATTATATCTGTGTACTTATGGTATGATAAATGTTTTTTTGAGCAGGATTTCGCTGCATTTTTAGGAACAAATATTCAATGGGTCTTTAACAAAAGAAAAATTGGATTTTTAGAAGGATTCGATAAATTTCCAGAATATCTATCAATTACAATTTCTGCTGCCGATAGTTTAATAAGAAAATCGTCAAAAGAGATAGCTGAAATTTGTGATTTAGAGCTTAAATCTATCTTTCATGATGCAGAAAAAGCTAAATTAATGCAGTTTAAGGTAATCAAAGAACGGTTTGCAACATTCGATGCTACAGTAGAAAATCAGATAATTAGAAAAAATTTGCCTTCAGTCCATCCAAAAATCTCCTTTGTAGGTGATTGGACTTATTCTGATTTCCCCTCAACTATTGAAGGAGCTGCACGAAGTGGAGAAAATATTAAAATTTAAAACCAAATTCAATTTAATTCGTATATGGAAAATGTAAAAATTCTTAATTAGGATTTAAGGAGAAAAGAAATGAATGATATTAGAGTAATTAATGAACTTGTAGAGAAAGAATCTGAATTTGTAGATATGCTACTTATGGAAATAGGTAAGGTTATAGTTGGTCAGAAATATATGATTGAAAGATTAATGCTTGGCTTACTATCAAATGGTCATGTTTTGCTCGAAGGCCTGCCAGGCTTAGCTAAGACTTTAGCCATTAATACTTTAGCAAGTTCTATTGATGCAAGTTTTAAACGAATTCAGTTTACACCCGATTTACTTCCTGCAGATTTAGTTGGTACCATGATATTTTCTCAGAGTAAGGAAGAATTTATTGTAAGGAAAGGTCCATTATTTGCAAATTTTGTATTAGCAGATGAAATCAACCGTGCACCTGCAAAAGTTCAATCAGCATTGCTCGAGTCGATGCAAGAAAGGCAAGTAACAATTGGCGATAAAACCTATAAATTACCAGAACCATTTTTAGTATTGGCTACCCAAAATCCTATTGAACAAGAGGGAACATATCCACTGCCAGAAGCACAGGTAGATAGGTTTATGCTCAAATTAGTTGTAGAATATCCCGAGCTAGAAGATGAAAGACAAATTTTAAGAATGAATCTTGGAAAAACATTTCCAAAGGTATCACAGATATTAAAACCAGAAGATATATTAAATGCCAGAAAGTCTGTACAGCAAGTATATTTAGATGAAAAAATTGAAAAATATATCTTAGATATAGTGTTTGCTAGTAGAAACCCTGAATCTTATGGAATGGGTAACCTTAAAGAATTAATAGCATTTGGTGGCTCTCCAAGGGCAACTGTTAATTTAGCAAAGGCAGCAAAATCATACGCTTTTATCAAAAGAAGGGGATATGTTATTCCAGAGGATATAAGAGCTGTGGCATTAGATGTAATGAGACACAGAGTTGGTATTACCTACGAAGCAGAAGCAGAAAACATTACTCAAGAAGATATTGTTAAAGAAATTTTAAATAAAGTTCAAGTACCATAATGGAAACTAGCGAGCTAATAAAAAAAGTAAGAAAAATTGAAATTAAAACTAGAGGATTATCTAAACAACTTTTCTCTGGGGAGTATCACTCTGCATTTAAAGGTAGGGGGATGGCTTTTAGCGAGGTTAGAAACTATTACCCTGGCGATGAAATTAGGACAATAGACTGGAATGTGACTGCTAGAACAGGAGAGCCTTATGTAAAAGTTTTTGAAGAGGAGAGAGAGCTTACTTTAATGCTGATTGTAGATGTATCCGCCTCTGAAAATTTCGGTACAAAGGAGCAATTCAAAAGAGAATTAGTAACAGAAATTTGTGCGATCTTAGCTTTTTCTGCCATCCAAAATAATGATAAAATTGGATTGATTTTATTTTCAAGTGAAGTGGAGCTTTATATTCCTCCTAAAAAAGGGAAATCTCATGTTTTAAGAATTATCAGAGAACTTATTGATTTTAAACCTAAAAAATCTGGAACAAATATTTCTGAAGCAATGAGCTACTTTAATAGTGTAATTAAAAAAAGAAGTATTGCTTTTGTATTGTCCGATTTTATCGATGATGATTTTATTAAACCAATGAAAATTGCCGCTCGAAGACATGACACAATAGCACTTCAAGTAAATGATAAAGGCGAGTATGAATTGCCAAAGTTAGGATTGATTCAGATTACAGACCCCGAAACTGGTGGCACAAAATGGATTGATTCTACTAACAAAAGGGTTAGGCTAGCTTATTCGGATTGGTGGAAAAAGAAACAAGATGATTTGGAATATCATTTTTTGAAATCAAATGTAGATCATATTCAAATTAATACAGGCGAATCATACATTGCCCCACTTCAAAGATTCTTCAAAAAAAGAGAATCGAGGCGTTAATATTTATTGTTCATACTTTTTAGAACTTCATTAAAAAATAGTTTGGTAGCTCCTATCGATTCATTTTGAAAGTCTATGGGAATGCAATCTATCACCTGTAAATTTTTATATGAATCTTTATGATTTGAAAAGAAATTTAGGGATCCTAAATTCATCTTTTTAGTATTGTTAACTCTTTTTACAGTTCCATACTCCTTATTTTCTATTACATTATTAATCAATAAATTGTCTTTTAGCTTAAAGCTAAAATTGCTGTTGGGGTATTTAAAATCGATTTCGGAAAGTTTGTTCAGTTTTAAATTAGTAATGATTTTTAGCTTTGAATCCCTCTTTGTTTTTTTTGAATTATTACTAAAATCAAGTATTGAATTGTCGGTAATAGAAAATATTAGGTGAACTCTAGCTACAGCTATATTGAACTCTTCAGCAATTTCGTGAGGGTGGTTTGATGCTCTGCTCCTAGATATGAAATCAAATAATTTTCTTTCTTTTCTTCTATAATATTTTTCATGTGACGGGCTATATTTTACTACTCCATTGTATTTTGTTTTTTGAGGAACCCCACCTTTAATTAATTCGTAGTTCTCCCAAATATTAGATTCGGAAACCAAATCAAGGGATGTGGGAATGTATCCTTTCTCCCTTAGCGAATTTAAGAAATTGTTATACAATGAGTCTGTAATTTGTTTTAAATCAATTTCATCTAAGCTAGTTATACCAAGCAAAAGTTGTTTAGCCTTACTGTTTTTATTTTTTAAACTTTTTGGCTTGATTAAGTTCACCAAAAGCTGATAGCTAACTGTAAAGTCCATTATGTAGACTCTTTTAGGAAATCCAGTATTTTTTAAAAATTTATCTCCCCAACTTTTTTCACTAATTTCTAAATGTTTTGAATCTTGTGTGTAAGATGCTTGTAAAAATAATATGATTAAAATGAGATAGTTTATGAGTATTTTCATTTAAATTTAGAAAAATAAAATAATATTTGTAAATCTTTTTTTTTTTTTTTTTATGTTGCGTGCAATTAGTGATGTATGTTGGAATTATTTCTGTTATCCCACAAAGTGACGATTTAATCCTAGGATTCATTTTTGTGGACTAATTTATTTTATAACTATTTTTATTATTAAATTTAAGGATTTATTATGCTAAACAACTTATTAATCGCAGTTTTTTTTATATTTACAGGAAGTTTATTCTCTGATATTTACCACCCACCAGAAGGATATATAATAGCATCAACAGATGGTGAAACTAGTCAGCCTGGTAAAGTTGATGCTACTGCACCAGGACCAAACACTGATTCTAATGATGATTTTGTAGATTGGAATCCTAAATGTTATGGTTTTGTAGACACCTGTTGGGAAATCAGAGATGGCGGTAAGACTCTAGAAACTGGAGAAAACATTACAGTTCCAAGTGGTCAATCTTCAACTAGTATGCCCCCTATCATTTTAGAGGCAGAAAATCAATCGGGGAATTAATTTATTTGGTACAGTCTTGAATACTTTTGAGACTGTATCTTTTTCTATATTTTAAATTTCAACATTATGATTTTATCAATTTTATTAATATTGCTGTTAAATTTAAGCCCTATTATTTTAGAGGAAAATGACACTGTATCGATAGTAAGCATAAGTGATGTTGAGTACTATGATGATCATAAATTGGTTATTGTCGATAGAGATGGAAGGCAACTTCTTTTTTATAATGATTCTGGAAAACTTTTATTTTCTGAAAAACCTAGCTACAAATTATCTGAATTAGTTGTTCATTACTATAAAAAGAACTTTTCTGAAGATAGCCTTTGGATTACGGGAAAACCTGTTGAAGTAATTTCATTTATAGATTATAAACTACTTATGAATAATGATATTGAGCCAACCGAATTTTATAAAAATATAAATAATGAATTTGGATCTGTAGAAAAATATGATGATGAAAATTTATTAGTAGCAACACATGTCTATTTTGTAGGTCTAGAATTTCTAGAAAATAAAAGAATAAAAAAATACTACATAAATCAAACTGTAGTTTTTAAGTATAATATTAAAGAAAAACTATTTAAACTATTTTATATTAATACCGATGGATTAAAATCAAAATATTACAATGAAAACTTTTCGTTTCGCCATTTTAATCTCTTATTGGATGATAATAAAAATATCATAATTCATAATCATAATGAATTGTTAACATTAGATACTATTAACAAAAGACCACCAATACTTCTATCTAAAATTATTGAAGGTAATAACAAAACAAATTATTTGGAATTATCTAATTACTATACTAAATCTGGTTTTAATTATACTGCCACAGATTTTCGGGGAGAAATGAGGGGAAATAATTTATACTCAAAATATTTTTTACTTCCTTATATTTATAAAAATGATAGAATAGCTTTTCAATTAAAGCCTAATGATTTGTTTTCATTAAATCCGATTATGCTTGAAAAACAATCTAAAATAAATCTAGATTTAATAAATAAATTTGAATATACTTTTAGTGATATTAGTTTAAATGAAAATTTCATATTTGTTTTGATAAAAACTAATAGTACTTTTACTAAAGAATCTCTAAAAAATAAATCTATAATTCAAAAATATGATTTTGATGGGAATTTGTTAGGGCAAATTATATACAATACCAAAGAAATTTCTATTTATAAAATAAAAACACAAAGAGATAATCTTAATTCAATTAATATTTTCTACTTGGAAGGAGAAAATATTTTGATGCAGGAGATTGAAATATGAAAAAATTAATAATCGTAATAATTATACTTTGCTCAGTTCTTCATAATAAAGAAATAGCATCTGAAAAAATTGTATTATCTACGAGTATTGGGCCTTGTGTCAAGTGTATTGTTTTACCTGATAAAATAATATCTGATGCATTGGAGAAAACTGTAAAAACCTATGAGGTATGGGCTTATGTTCGATGTAGACGAAATAGGGAGCTGAAAGTTTTTGAATCGAACTTTTATTGGAATTACAAAATTGCTAGGGATACTATTGGATTATCAAGCCACTCAGAGAAGTATAATCTTTTTATTTTAGATAATAAAGATAGTATTCTAAAAAAAATAAATACCTTCTCTAGTGATTTTAAGACAGATAGTTTAGTTGCATACCTAAACAAACTATAAACTAAAATTCTAATATTTTCTTCAATTAGCCTATCATGGAAATATTAATAAAAGCGAAATACCCCGAACGAATAATTTGTTTAACAGAGGAGACAACAGAGACAATTTATGAAATCGGTGCTCAAGATAAATTAGTTGGTATATCTAAATACACGGTAAGACCAGCAATTGCTTCAAAAGAGAAAACAAAAGTCTCACATTTTACGGAAGCAAATATTAAACAAATTCTATCTTTAAAACCTGATATAGTTTTTGCGTGGAGCGATTTGCAAGCTAATATTTGCCAACAACTAATCAAAGAAGGTGTTGAGGTAGTTTGTTTTAACCATAGATCAATATCTGGCATTCTTTCAATGATAAAAAAACTTGGCTCTCTCATAGGATTTAATGATGAATCCCAAGCATACTCTAGAACACTTGAAGATAGGGTATTATCAATTTACCAATCAAATATTAATCATACTAAGAAACCATTAGTATATTTTGAAGAATGGTTCGATCCCTTAATTACAGGTATTGAATGGGTCTCTGAACTAGTTGAAATTGCTGGTGGGAGGGAAGCTTTCCCGGAGTATGCAAAACATTCTCTTGCAAAAAATAGGATTTTATCATCTTTTGATGAAGTTGTAGAACGTAACCCAGATATAATGATAGCATCTTGGTGCGGAAAGCCTTTTAGAAAAAGTAGAGTAATTGAAAGGCAAAATTGGGATGAAATTAGCTTTGTTCAAAATGAACAAATTTACGAAATTGCTTCAGCTGATATTCTTCAACCTGGACCAGCAGCTTTAACCGATGGTTTAGATAAACTAAATATGATAATCAATAATTGGCGATCTGCTAACTAGATAAAACAAATAGGATCTTTGAATCGTTTAGAAATAATGATGAAAATTATTAAAATAATTACTGCTATTTTTTTATTGGGTTTACTAACTTCTTCGCAAAACGAAGATCTTTTTAAGCTAAATAAAACATTTGATATTTACGGAGCTGTGGTTCGAGATATTAATGAATATTATGTTGAGGATGTAAATCCTGAACTACTATTGAAAAATAGTCTAACCGGGATGTTAAAAGAATTAGATCCTTACACAGAATACTATGAAGAGCAAGACAAAGAAAAAATTGAAATTATAACAAATGGAAATTATGTTGGTTTTGGGATTAACATTAAGAAGATTGATAACCAAATAGTTGTATCTGGATTTGCCAACGATTTTATTGCTTTTAATGATGGTCTTCGGATAGGTGATATTCTTTATAAAGTTGACTCTACTGTTGTACTAAATCTAAATTCTTCTGAGCTAAAAAAATATTCGCAAGGGACACCTGGTTCAATTGCAGATGTAAAAGTGATTAGAAAATCTGATACTTTATCATTATTGCTTAAGCGACATAAAGTTGAGATGGAAAACATTGCTTATTATGGTAGAACTCAAAAAGGAATGGGATATATTAAGCTTTCTAGATTTACTCGTGGAGCTGCTGATGAGCTAGAAAGTGCAGTTTTAGATCTACAAAAGCGAAATATTAAAGGTATAATCATCGATTTAAGAGATAACCCTGGTGGTTTACTTGATGAAGCAGTAAGAATTTGTGAGTTATTTGTTCCTAAAAATACGATGATTGTTTCTACTAAATCAAAAAATATCAATAAAAGTTTTAATTACCAATCCAGATCAGAGCCAATAAATAGCACAATTCCCATTGCAGTTCTAATAAATAAAGGATCTGCTAGTGCTAGTGAAATTGTAGCAGGCTGTCTACAAGATAATGATAGGGGAGTAATAATTGGTAGAAATTCATTTGGAAAAGGACTTGTTCAAACAATTATTAAACTTCCTTACAATTCATCAATGAAAATTACAACTGCGAGGTATTACACCCCCTCTGGCAGATCTATCCAGCGAAAAGATTACTATAATAAAATTAAAAGCGACACAGCTACTTTTTACACAGTTGGTGGAAGACCAATGTTCGAAAGAAGAGGAATTTCACCAGATTCTATTATTGCTAAAAAGAAATTCACCGACTTTGTAACTAAAATTTATAATGATGACTTGATTTTTAAGTTTGGAAATCGTATTTCATACGAATTTGATAAAACAGGTTTTGTTCCCAATCATAATTTCGAAATTAGTGATTCGCTATTAAATGTATTTAAAGAATTTATCTCTGATTCGGATTATATCTATAAAACTAAATCTAATAAGCTGATTGAAGATCTTTATATACAAGCAATTGACTTAAAATTAGATAGTACAGTTGATGCTTTATTAGATGATTTAGATAGGAAGTTTAAACTAGATAAAGGTGTTTTAGTAGATAATAACAAAAATGAAATAGTAGATTTGATTAGATATGAGATATTAAGAAGATTTCATAATTTGACTGATTTAACTAGAATATTTACTACTCAAGATTCAGTTGTAAAATCTGCCGAGACCATTTTGTCCGATAAAACTTACTCTAGAATTCTTAGTGGAAAGTTAATTAATAATAAAAGTCATTAAATAAAAAATATAATTTTTAGTAAAACGTATCCCCATACTTGTACCATTTAAGGTTTTTTAGAGCTTTTAATGAGAATAACCAAACAATATACGAACAGAGAAAGTCAATCTTTAGACAAATATTTACAAGAAATTGGTAGAGTAGAGTTACTTAACGCCGAAGATGAAATTGATCTTGCCAAGCTGATTAAAGCTGGTGGAAGAAAAGGTGTTAGAGCTTTAGAAAGATTAGTAAAAGCCAACTTGAGATTTGTTGTATCGGTTGCAAAGCAATATCAAAATCAAGGTCTTTCCTTAGGAGACCTTATCAATGAAGGGAATCTCGGTCTAATCAAGGCTGCAAAGAGATTTGACGAAACAAGAGGTTTCAAATTTATATCATACGCAGTATGGTGGATTCGCCAATCTATTCTACAGGCATTAGCTGAACAATCAAGGATTGTAAGGTTGCCATTAAATAGAGTAGGGGCACTTAATAAAATTGGGAAGAAATTTAGTCAGCTTGAACAAGAGTTTGAAAGAGAACCCACAGCTGCCGAACTGGCTGAAGAGCTTGGAATGAGTGTTTCCGAAATAAGTGAAACTATAAAGATATCTGGTAGGCATTTATCTGTAGATGCTCCATTTGTTCAGGGTGAAGATAACAGATTGTTGGATGTACTTCCTAACGAACAACAACCACCACCTGATACTGAACTTATTCAAGAGTCTTTAAGGCTTGAAGTTAAACAGGTATTAAATACACTTTCTGCCAGAGAAGCTGATGTAATAAAACTTTACTTTGGTTTAGATGAGCAGGCTTTAACTCTTGAAGAAATTGGCGAGAAATTTAATTTAACAAGAGAAAGAGTAAGACAGATTAAAGAAAAAGCAATTAGAAGATTAAGACATGCCTCAAGGTCAAAATCGTTAAGAACTTTCCTTGGGTAATTCAAAAAGGTAATCATGCAAAATGTAAAATTATCGGATGCTGATAAAAGCACAAATACTCTTAAAGTAAATAATGGTAGTGGGTCGATATCACTTCCTGTTTTTTCTGGAAATCAGAAAAAAAATAACCCTAGTGGTTCTACAACAAGAGGTAGAAGACCTGAATGGTTGAAAGTGAAAGCTCCTGGTGGTGAAAAATTTGCCGACCTAAAAAAAATGATGAGAGCAAAATCTCTTCATAGTGTCTGTGAAGAAGCAAGATGCCCAAATATTGGTGAATGCTGGGCAGCTGGGACTGCTACTTTTATGATATTGGGTGATACCTGTACAAGAAGCTGTTCGTTTTGTGCTATCAAAACAGGTAGACCTAACACAGTTAACCCTCACGAGCCACTCGATGTTGCAAAATCTATTCAAAAGATGGATATAAAACATGCTGTTATTACATCAGTTAATAGAGATGAATTAGATGACCAAGGCTCTGTTCAATGGGCTAATACTATTCTTAAAATTAAAGAATTTAACCCAAATACAACAGTTGAAGTATTAATACCAGATTTTAAAGGCGATTTTGATTGTCTTCAAACTGTATTAGATGCAAAACCTGATTTATTGAACCATAACATAGAAACTGTTCCCAGACTTTACAAAAGAATACGACCACAGGCCAAATACCAAAGATCATTAGACGTTTTGGAATATTCTAAAAAAGCTGGATTCAGAACAAAAGCTGGTATAATGGTAGGAATTGGTGAAACTGATGATGAAGTCTATGAAATGATGGAAGATTTGATAGATATCAAATTGAATGTTTTTACAATTGGTCAATATCTTCAACCAAGTGTAAATCACGCTCCAGTTGATAGATTTGTTCACCCCGATACCTTCAGAAAATATAAAGAAATTGGTGAGAAAATGGGTATCGAACACGTTGAATCAGGACCACTAGTTAGATCAAGCTATCATGCCGAAAAACATGTTTAATGGGAATTGAATAAAATATTACTTTAGGCCTCAAAGAAATTTGAGGCTTTTTTATTTAAAATATCAAATAAAATGAAATATATAAACAAAGACAAAAAATTTGAAATTAAGAGATACCCGAAAACAAATAATACATCTCTTTTACCTTGGAATTCATCGGAAGAACACATTCTAAATTATCTACATGATAATAATTTACTTAGTTCGCAATCTGGTATATTAATTATTAATGATAGATTTGGGTTCTTATCGTGTCTATTATCAGAAAATAATCCAAATGTTATAATAGAACAAGAGAGTCAAAAAAAATCTATCAGTGAAAACTATAAGCTAAATTCACTGAATCTTGATAATTTAAAGTTTTTGACTCCTTTAGAAAAATCTAGTCAAATTATTGACTTAATTCTATTAAAAATCCCAAAATCAAATGATTTGTTTAAGTTATATCTTAATCAAATTATTGATAATATAGATGAAAATACAACTGTAGTTTGTGGGTTTATGACAAAACACTTCAACAATCAGTTAATTGATATTGCTAAATTATATTTTGAAGATATAAGTCAAAGTTTAGCTTGGAAAAAGTCAAGATTGCTAATCTTAAGAAAACCTATAAAAACCGAAAAAAGCTCGATTGTAAATACTTTCCGAACTATTGATGATGATGAGATTTCACAATATTATGGAGTTTTCTCTTCAAATAAAATTGATAGAGGAACTGAATTTTTATTGAATAAACTCAAAGTGTTAGAATCTGAATCTACTATTTTAGATTTAGGATCAGGAAATGGAATAATTGCTAAATCACTACAAAAACAATCAGCAGATTCAGAAATTCACCTTATTGATGATTCTATCCTAGCTATTGAATCAGCAAAGATGAATATAAAAGGTGATAATGTATTTTTCCATTGTGATGATACACTAAAATCTTTTGAAAACAAAAAGTTTGACTTAATTGTTTGTAATCCACCGTTCCATTTTGGTTATGAAACAAACATAGAAATTTCGATAGGTTTATTTAAAGAATCTAAAGCGAAGCTAAATTCTGATGGAAGATTTGTACTAGTAGCTAATACTCATTTAAATTATGGGACACATTTATCTAAAATATTTAATAACCATAGACTGCTATCTAGTAATTTAAAGTATCAAATCCATGAATGTAAAAATTAATACAATTATAAATTTTTTCTAATCAAAAAAAAAGGTGACCAATTTGGTCACCTTTTTTTATGCGTAAAAATAAACTTGGTAATTAAATAGATGTAGCAATAACAAGTGCAACTACTGACATTAATTTAATTAAAATATTGATTGAAGGTCCAGAAGTATCTTTAAATGGATCACCTACAGTATCTCCAGTTACAGCTGCTTTGTGAGCATCTGAGCCTTTTTTGTAAGTAACACCATCAACTTGGATACCATCTTCGAACATCTTTTTAGCGTTATCCCAAGCACCACCTGCGTTTGATTGGAAAATTGCCATTAATACACCAGTTACAGTAACACCAGCAAGCAAACCTCCAAGAGTTTCAGGACCAAAAGTGAAACCAACAATTACTGGTGCAACCACAGCAAGTAATCCTGGTATCATCATTTCTTTAATTGAAGCTTGAGTAGAAATTTCAACACATTTAGCATATTCAGCTTTTCCTTCAGCAGAGTCATAAGTTTTTTTGTCAGAATCAGACCATTTAGAAGAGTCGTCACCTTTAGTTCTCATAACATCAAGTGCAGCTTTTAATTGAGGAATATCTCTAAACTGTCTTCTAACTTCTTTTATCATAGCCATCGCAGCTCTACCCACAGCATTCATAGCCATTGCAGAAAATACGAAAGGCAACATACCACCAACTAATAAACCAGCCATAACATTCGGGTTAGCAATATCAATTGTTTGAATTCCAGCTTGTTGCATAAATGCCGCAAATAAAGCAAGAGCAGTAAGAGCAGCTGAACCGATTGCAAAACCTTTTCCGATTGCAGCAGTTGTATTACCAACAGCATCTAACTTATCTGTTCTACTTCTAACTTCAGAAGGAAGTTCAGCCATTTCAGCGATACCACCAGCATTATCAGAAATAGGTCCATAAGCATCAACTGCAAGCTGAATACCAGTTGTAGATAACATACCAACAGCAGCTATTGCTATACCATATAATCCAGAAAATTCGTAAGATACCATAATAGCAGCCGCAATAAATAGTATTGGCCAAGCTGTTGACATCATACCAACACCTAAACCAGAAATAATATTAGTTGCTGAACCTGTTAATGATTGTTTTGCAATGCCAAGAACTGGCTTTGTACCAAAACCAGTGTAATATTCAGTTACTTTACCAATAGCAACACCTGATAATAAACCAGAAATAGTTGCAATAAATACACCATTAGAAGTAAATTGGAAATCATTTAACATCCAAGTTTCTGGTAGCATCCATTTAATAATGAAGTATGTTAGAACAAGCATCAACCCAGCGGCACCAAATTCACCAATATTTAGTGCTGTTTGTGGGTTTCCACCTTCCTTAACTTTTACAAAGAAAGTACCAAAAATAGAAACTAAGATTCCAACAGCAGCAAGAATTAAAGGTAACATTACAGCAGATAAAGCTCCAAATGGAGTGTCAGTAAAAGCACCAACTGAGAAAAATGCAGCACCTAAAACCATTGTTCCAATTATTGAACCAACATAAGATTCAAATAAATCAGCACCCATACCAGCAACATCACCTACGTTATCTCCAACATTATCTGCAATAGTTGCAGGGTTTAAAGGATGATCTTCTGGTATTCCAGCTTCAACTTTACCTACAAGGTCAGCTCCAACGTCAGCAGCTTTAGTATAAATACCACCACCAACACGAGCAAATAATGCAATTGAAGAAGCTCCAAAAGAGAATCCAGTTACAACAGTAATTACTTTCTGTAGTTCTTCTGGCGTGCCTATACCAAACATATTAGAATAAAGAATAAATAAGCCAGAAAGTCCTATAACACCAAGACCTACCACGCCCATTCCCATTACTGAACCACCTGTAAAGGCAACTGCTAATGCTTTATTTAGCCCACTAATAGCAGCATTTGTTGTTCTAACATTTGCGTTAGTTGCTACTTTCATACCAATGTAACCAGCTAAAGCAGAGAAAACTGCTCCAACTATAAATGATAAAGCAATCATAGAGTGAGATCCAGCTTCGTTAGATCCTTTCCATGCTAGTAAAATTGCCACTAAGACTACAAATATTCCTAAGATTTTGTATTCTGCTTTTAAGAAAGCCATTGCACCATCAGAGATGAATTTTGCAATATTTTTCATTTTATCGTTACCAGGATCTTGATTTTTGACCCAGGCCGATTTTATGTATGTGAATAGTAACGCAATGACACCGCATGCAGGAACTAGCCAAATTAGTTGATTTAACATAGTATTATTTAAATTATTTGAACAAAATATTTACCGTATAAAAAAAATTCCGGCAAGGTGGTCTTTCGTTTGAATTGGTATTTAACCGCTTCTGCGATAACCGCTTGGCCGGAATTTTGAAACTTATTTCTCATTCGATTGCAAAATTAACAAAAAATAACTACTCAAAAAAAAATGTTGCAAAAAAAAATATATTTTAAGAAGAAAGGGTAGCTAATTTGCTACCCTTAATTATTATTTATATTGTCTTAAAAACTCTAATCTATCTTGCAGTTTTTCAACTGGGACTAGCAAGTCCTCTTTACCAAGGATAGCATCTTCTTGGTTAGTAAAGACAATATCGTAATCTTTACTCATTACGATTGCTTCTTCGGGACATACCTCTTCGCAATAAGCACAGTAAATACATCTCAACATATTTATTTCAAATAGTTCTGGGTAGCGTTCCTTTTCTCGCTCAGTTTCACCTGCTTGAACTTCAATTGCCAATGCAGGGCAAACCCTTGAACATAAACCACAAGCTACACATCTTTCACCCGATTCTTCTTCTACAAGTACTGGGCGACCTCTATATGATCCTTCTGGTTCCCATCGAACTTCTGGATATTGTCTTGTGAATTTTGGTTTAAATAATTGTTTAAAAGTTAATGCAAGACCTCTACCAATTTCTGGAAGGTACATTCTTTCCCAAAAATTAAGTCTTTCTGCTTCAGTATTTTTAGTATTATTCATTTGTTCCTTTCTAATTTATGCGTCAAAAACAAAAATTATAATTGCTGTGATAAGTAAATTAACAATTGATAATGGTAATAAAATTTTCCAACCTAAGTTCATTAATTGATCATATCTAAATCGTGGAATTGACCATCTAACCTGAACAAAGAAGAATAATAAAATTAATAGTTTAATTGCAAATGCTCCAATTTGAGCTAAGGTTAATGCAAGTGATCCTGCCTCAAGCCCTACCATTTCTGCTGGGAATGGTAATTGCCATCCACCCAAAAATAGTATAATAATAAAAGCAGATGCTGTTGCCATGTTGGCGTACTCAGCTAAGAAAAACATCCCAAATTTCATCCCGGAATATTCTGTGTTAAAACCACCTACTAGCTCAGGTTCTGCTTCTGGCAGGTCAAAAGGGGCTCTGTTTGTTTCAGCAAAAGCACATATCAAAAATATGAAAAATGCAATTGGATTTCTGAATATATACCAATTTACAGCCCAACCTTCTTGTTCTACAATTATTCCATTAATCGATAAAGTACTTGCCCATAATACAACTGCCAAAACCGAAATACCCATAGCAAGTTCGTATGAAATCATTTGAGCAGCACTCCTCAATCCACCAAGGAGTGAGTATTTTGAATTTGATGACCATCCTGCGAGTGTTATTCCATAAACACCGATTGATGTCATTGCAAGCATAAATAACACACCAATATTAACATTTGGAGCTATTCCAAAGTAAATTCGCTGTTGAAAGTCGAGACCAATACCAGTAAGGTCTGCATCCCAATAATGTGCATAAGGAATAACAGCATAAACCGCTGTAGCTATTGCTAATGAAAGAGCAGGTGCTAACCTATGAAACCCTTTGTGGGCTGCATCAGGTACCAAATCTTCTTTCATAAAAAGTTTCACTACATCAGCAAACGGTTGTAATAGACCCATAGGGCCTACTCTATTTGGACCAATTCTATTTTGTATCCATGCTGATATTTTTCGTTCTAGCCAAACTTCAAAGGCTGCAAGTGTTTGTACAATACCTACAATTACTAGTCCTTTGATACTTGCCTCTATAATTAAAGAGTTTAAATCACTCATGTTTTTGATTGTCCCTTAAATTAATTTGCTTTAGTAAATTGAAATTGATGTTTTAAATTCTGAGGCTTCATTTTATGTGATACATAAGTTGGAACCTTATTATCAGGATTATCTGCTTTGCCAAGGGTTAGTCCCTGATACTCATCTAATAGCTTATAGTCCATACCTTTAAAATCATCGTGATTATCTGTTATTTCTTTGAATACATCTTTAGAATTTATCCAATTCCATTCTTGACCAAACTCTTTGGCAAGATTTTGAAAAATTCTCCAACTTTGTCTGCATATTCTTAATTCTTGATTTGTCCATCTATCATTAGTTTCACCAAAGTTATCCCATCTCGATAGCTTCATACCCATCGTTCTTAAATTTTCTTTAGTGATTAATGCTGGCTCTAAATGCTGAACTCTATTATCTTTATTAATATATGTTCCTTCTGATTCTGCAAATGTAGAAGCTGGTAAAATTATATCAGATTTGCGTGCGGCATCATCAAGGTTATAGGACAAACTAATTAAGAGCTCAAGTTTATCTAATGATTTTAGAATTTCTTTATAACCATTAAAATTTTCTTCCATTACAATAAGTGCTTGTATTCTTCCTGATTGGATTTTTTCAATTAATTCACTTGCAGAAATACCTTTATTGGAGTTTATTCCTATAGTTTTAGCTCCCATAGAATTTGGTGTTCTATCTGCAACACCTAAAAAATCGTCTTCAAATGATTTGTCATTATGAGCTAAGAAATCTACATTCTTAGTTTTTAGAACATCATTTGCGAACTTTTTAAGTGCAAAATTTGATTCAGTTGTTGCATAAGCCGAACCAAGTACAAATATAGATTCAGGAATAAATCTTGATAATTTTTCTTTAACAGTTTTATGAGCAGTATCCCAACTTACACTTTCAAATATACCATTTGAAGCAATCATTGGGTTTGTGACTCTATTTTTATTTACAAAATCAATATGGTTAAGCCTAGCATCATCACTTAGCCAATGCTTATTTACGTGCATATTAGATCTTGGCTGTACTCTTAATATTTCGTTATTTTTAACTCCAAGGTAAGTGTTAGAGCCAGTAGCATCAGCAAAAGATATTGATGGGTTAAAACTCATTTCCCAAACTCTAGATTTGAATCTAAAATCTGGAGAGGTTAATGCACCAACAGGACATATTTCAATTACATTCATTGAGTATGGGTTATCCCAAACAGTTCCATCAAAAAGCTCGATAGTAACATGATCTCCTCTTTGTACAAAAGATAGGACATCTTGTTTTGCCACTTCTTGTGAATACCTAATACATCTTGAGCAAGAAATACATCTTTCTGCATCAAAAATTACATTAGGACCCCAAACTTGTCTTTTAGGCTTGTGGTTTTTCATCTCATCAAATCTTGATTCACCCTTTGAATGATTAAATGCATATTCTTGTAATTTGCATTCTCCAGCTTCATCGCAAATCGGGCAGTCAAGTGGGTGGTTAATAAGTAAAAATTCCATCACTGCTTCTTGAGATTCAACTGCCTTTTCTGATTTTGATTTTACAACCATACCATCAGAAACAGGAGTTGCACAAGCTATTTGCAATTTTGGAATAAATCTTATTACGGGGTTTCCATTATCATCTCTTTCGAGATTACCCTCTCTGTCTCTCGATGGATTTCCAACTTCCACAAGACACATTCTGCAGTTACCTGCAACAGATAAGTCTGGATGCCAGCAAAAATGAGGTATCTCTAATCCATTTTCGTAGGCAGCTTCAAT
>JAONBD010000039.1 GCA_028376765.1 Candidatus Kapaibacterium sp. | reverse complement strand
CTGGTAAATTAGAGCTAATAGAGAATCAGGAGGAGTTGTTAAAAGCAGTTGACAGATATGGTTCATTGTTCGACAATACTGGAGTGTGGCAGGGTGTAAGAGGTGCTGGAGACACAGGCGAAGCCTGTCCGAGCGTTAGCGAGGTTGCAGGGGGTATTACATCAAATGGTAAATTAACTAAGGCTCAGAAGCATATATTCTTGAGTAATATATTGTCCAATATTACGGTAAATTACGACCATGAGAAGAAGAAGCATTTGCTAGATATTAGTTTCAATCTGCCATTAAGTAAAAACCTAGATAATTTAACGAGTAATTATCTAGGTTCTAAATTTACTGAAAAACGGACTTCAAATCAGCCCAGTCATCCGAATATTGACACTTTTACTTATTCCACAGTTACTGATTTTGCTAAATTCCTAGGCTGATCTACATCTCTTCCAAGTTTTATTGCTATATAATAAGAAAGTAATTGTAAAGGTACAACAGCTAGGATTGGGTTTAACATCGGCAGTGTATTTGGTATATAAATAACATGATTAGCCAAACTTGCGATTCTAGTATCACCCTCATTTGCAATTGCAATTACTTTACCCCTTCTTGTTCTAACTTCTTCAATGTTTGATAATACTTTATCATATATTTCATCTTGAGTTGCAATGAAAATAATTGGCATATTTTCATCAATCAAAGCAATAGGGCCATGTTTCATTTCAGCAGCTGGGTAACCCTCAGCATGAATGTATGAAATTTCTTTAAGCTTCAAAGCACCTTCAAGTGCCAAAGGAAAGTTAACTCCCCTACCTAAATATAAACAGTTGGTAACTTGATAATATTGATCAGCAATTTCTTTGATTTTATCAGTTTGTGCAAGTATTGATGTGATTTTATCTGGTAATGCCATCATTTCTGAACCAATTCTCTTGCCATCTAGCTGAGATAAGTATCTTTGTCTACCAAGATAAAGTGCTATCAAAGCCATAACCGTTAATTGTGATGTATATGCCTTTGTTGAAGCCACACCAATTTCTGGACCAGCGTGTAAATAAATACCTGCTTCAGTTTCCCTAGCAATTGTAGAGCCTACAACATTTACTATTCCAAGTGTTGTAGCACCTTTTAACTGAGCTTCTTTAATTGCTGCTAATGTATCTAAAGTTTCACCAGACTGAGACAAAGCAAATACTATATCGTCAGGTCCTATTATAGGATTACGATATCTGAACTCAGAAGCATATTCTACTTCAACAGGGATATGAGCAAGTTGTTCAATTAAATATTCAGCTGTTAATGCTGCATGCCATGAAGTACCACAAGCTGTTAAAATTATTCGTTTAGCCCTTAAGAGTTTATCTCTAACAGAGTTTAAACCACCTAAGCGAACATTTCCTTTGTCAATTATTAATCTACCTCTTAGACTATTTCTAATTGAATCTGGCTGTTCAAATATCTCTTTGAGCATGAAATGTTCGTAACCCGATTTTTCAATTTGCTCAATATCAAAGTCAATTTCTTTAATATCACCTGTTGTAGCTAGGTTATCAATTGTTTTAGTTGAATATCCATCTCCTCGGACAACTACCATTTCTTTATCTTCAAGATAAATTACTTGTTTAGTATGAGCAATAATTGCAGCGGCATCAGATGCTAAAATATACTCGTCTTCTCCAATCCCCAAAATCATTGGTGAACCTAACCTTGCTGCAATAATTTTATCAGGTTCGTAAGAAGAAACAACTGCAATTCCATAAGTACCATCAACTTCGTTTAAAGCTAACCTTACAGCCTGCTCTAAGTTTTTAGTCTTTTTGTATAAAGCACCAATAAAAACAGCTAAAACTTCTGTATCTGTATCAGATTCAAATGTATAACCATCTTGTAAAAGTTTCTTTTTTATGGCTGAATAATTTTCAATTATTCCATTATGAACGATTGCAATTTCTTTTGAATTATCAGTATGCGGGTGAGCATTTTCATAATTTGGGAAACCGTGGGTTGCCCATCTTGTATGTGCTATCCCTATGTTAGATTTCACCATATCATGAGGAATCATTCTATCTAGTTGATTTACTTTTCCTTGCTGCTTTAAAATATTGATTTTATCATTTTCATAAAGTGCAACTCCAGATGAATCGTAGCCTCTATACTCAAGTCTTTTCAAGCCATTGATTAATATTTCAGAGGCTTTTCTTTTTCCGATGTATCCTACTATTCCACACATAAATTCTTCTCGATTTTAAGATTAATTAACAAAATTAGTTAATATTATACTTTTAAATTAAAAATCAGTATATTTTGTAAATTTATTTTTCAACAAATCTAAAACGAATAAAACTATAAAAAGTTAAATATTATGGATAACAAAACATTTTCATCAATTCATTATTCTAATTATTTACAATTGGAAAAAATTACAAACGCACAAAAACTTAGAAGCGAAGAATTAGACCAACCTGCTCACGATGAGATGTTGTTTATTATAATTCATCAAGTGTACGAACTTTGGTTTAAACAGATAATCCATGAATTAAAATCAATTATGGATTTACTAAGACCTGAAATTGTTGATGAGAAAGATATTGGGAAATGTGTCCACAGATTTAGTAGAATTACTGAAATTCAGAATGTGATGATTGCACAGATTAAAGTAATTGAAACTTTAACTCCACTTGATTTTCTTGATTTTAGAAATCTTCTTGTTCCTGCATCGGGTTTTCAAAGCTACCAGTTCAGAGTATGTGAAATTGCGATGGGCCTTAAAATGGAAATGAGAACAACTTACAATCAAAAAATTTATTCAAATGAATTTACTGAAGAACAGAAAAAAGAATTACATGATTTAGAAAATGGAAACTCGCTTTTTGATATTGTGGAAAAATGGCTTGAAAGAATGCCCTTTATAAGTTCTGACGATTTTAGTTTTAAGCAAGAATATTTGCATTCAGTTGATAATATGGCACAATCTCAAAAAGATGCTATGAAAAATTCTAAGTATGTAACACCAGAACAAACTGAATTAAGAACCAAAATGATAGATCAGAACAAGCAATATATTTATGATTCTTTAAATGAAAATCTTCACAATAAACAAGTTAAGGAAGGAAATACTAGAATCTCTTATAAAGCTAATGTTGCAGCGTTAATGATTAATCTTTATAGAGAGCAACCAATTTTAAGGGGACCATACAATCTGATTAATAAAATTGTAGAAATGGATGAACAGTTCTCAATGTTCAGATACAGGCACTCTCAGATGGTAATGAGAATTTTAGGGAAGAAAATGGGTACAGGTGGTTCTTCTGGACATGAATATTTAATGAAAACTGTACTTAATCATCAAATTTTTAGAGATTTACATAATATTTCTACCTTGCTAATTCCTAGAAGTGAACTACCAGAACTTCCAAAGAATGTACTAGATAAGCTAGGATTTAAATATGAAAGTTAGTTGCTTTCTAATTCTAATTCTTTTACTTGCTTCATGTTCTACATCTAAATTTTATATTGGTTTAGATGGCACATCCATTGGTGATGATGATTTTTATATTTATTCTCCATCTGTTGAAAAAGATAACGTTACATCTACCTTTACTAAATCTCAATCAAGGTTTGGTACAATTACAGCTAATAAAGAAAATACAAAACTAAAATTCAGATATTTAGAACCAAAAAAAGAAATTGCTAAAGAAAAAATTATTATAATGATGCCAGGTAACCAAGCTGTTTGGTTATCCTTAATGCCAACAGCAAGTTTACTTTTGAACGAAGGGTATCATTTAGTAATTATTGATTATTATGGTGAGAAAAATGGATTTCGATCCGAGAAAAAGAAAGATTGGGCAGAAAAAGAAATTGATGAGATAATTTTATTAACTGAAGTTTTGCAGTCAATAGATAATTTTAGAACTTATGATATTGGTTATTTTGGTAGTTCGTTAGGGAGCTTGGCTGGATTAAGAGCCACTGCTGAAACATCAATTATTAAGTGCTTTGTTGGTGAAGGTACGCCCGTAAATCCAAGAAAAAGTGCCGAAAATATTTTAGACAAGTCCTTCTGGTTAGATTTGTGGATCGATTTAGATGATTATGAAGAACTGATTAAAAAGCTTGATCCAATAAAAAATTTGAAGACTATTGGTGGCAAAACTTCAGTATACCTATTTTGGGGAGATGACGATGAATATGTATTTGAAGATAAACTACAGAAAATAAAAAACGTACTTGATAGTAATTCTGATAAAAATGCTTATAAAGTATTCAAAGATGCTAAACACAGTAATAGACTTGGGTTAGAAATTTCCCCTGAAAAATTTCATGAAATTAATAACAGTATAATTAAATATTTTAACGAAAATTTATGAATTTAAACTTAGAAAATAAAACAGCTATTGTATGTGGATCAACTCAAGGTATTGGTAAGGCCGCAGCAATTGAATTAGCAAAGTTAGGTGCAAATGTTCATCTATTAGCTAGAAATAAAGAAAGACTTTTGCAGACTAAATCTGAACTACCAAATAACGGCCATCAAAATCATGGAATTATTATAGCAGATTTTTCAAATCATGATGAAGTGAAAACTGCTATTTCTAATTTCACTAAATTTTTTGAGGCTCAGATTTTAGTTAATAATACAGGTGGTCCACCTGCTGGAAAAATAATTGATGCAAGTTCTGAAGAGTTTTTAAATGCGTATAATTTACATCTTATTAATAATCATTATTTAGTCCAGTCTTTATTATCAGGTATGAAGAAAGCCAAATATGGTAGAATAATAAATGTAATTTCGACTTCAGTTAAAGCTCCTATTGCTGGATTAGGAGTTTCAAATACTACTAGAGGTGCAGTTGCAAATTGGGCAAAGACATTAGCTAACGAATTAGGTGAGTTCAATATTACTGTTAACAACGTTTTGCCAGGACTTACAGATACAGAACGACTAAGCTCTTTAATTAATAGTAAAGCTGAGAAATCTAGTCAGTCAATAGATCAAGTAGAAAGTCAAATGAAAAATTCTGTTCCAATGAAAAGGTTTGCAACTGCCGAAGAATGTGCTAATGCTATTGCATTTTTAGCAAGCCCAGCAGCTAATTATATTAATGGTATTAATCTACCAGTTGATGGTGGAAGAACTGCTAGTTTATAAGGAAAATCATGCAAAAAATATTAAATTATATTAACGGTGAATTGGTAGAACCAAATTCAAAAAAATGGATTGATAATATAGATCCAGCCACAGGTGATGTATATTCATTAATCCCCGATTCTGACAGCAGTGATATTGATTCAGCTGCTAGAGCAGCAAAGGATGCTTTTCCAGCTTGGGCTAATACTTCAAATGAAGAGCGTTATAGAGTTTTGAATAAGCTTGTAGAGCTAATCAAAGAGAATGCAGATGAACTTGCTTTAGCAGAATCAATTGATAATGGGAAACCACTAAAACTTGCTCAGAAAGTCGATATTCCTAGAGCTTGGCAGAATTTTGAATTTTTCGCAACAGGCATTATGCATTTTGCCTCAGAATCTCATAATATGCAAGCTGCTAATACAATAAATTATACTTTAAGACAGCCAATCGGTGTTGTTGGGTGCATCTCCCCTTGGAATCTGCCATTGTATTTATTTACTTGGAAGATAGCGCCAGCAATAGCAGCAGGGAACTGTGTAGTAGCTAAGCCTTCGGAAGTTACTCCTATGACTGCATACTTGCTTTCAGAACTAGCTATTAAGGCTGGTTTGCCAAAAGGTGTACTTAATATAGTACACGGGCTTGGACATAAAGTTGGTGACTCAATAACTCGCAACCCAGAAATCAAAGCTATATCATTTACTGGTGGCACAAAAACTGGTGAAGCAATTGCATCAATCGCTGCACCAATGTTTAAAAAATTGTCTCTAGAACTTGGAGGCAAGAATCCAAATTTAGTATTTGCAGATTGCGACTATAAAAAAGCACTCAGTACATCTGTAATGTCTAGCTTTGCTAATCAAGGCCAAATTTGTTTATGCGGTTCAAGAATTTACATAGAAGAAAGCATTTACGAAAAATTTAAAGAAGACTTTGTAGCAAAAGTCAATAAACTTAAAGTTGGAAATCCACTAGATTCAGATTCAAATCTAGGAGCGGTTGTATCTAAAGATCATCAAGAAAAAGTTTTATCCTATATTGACTTAGCTGTTGAAGAGGGCGGAACTATTCTAACTGGCGGTAAAAAATTAGAGCTCGATGGCGAATGCAAAAATGGCTATTTCATAGCCCCTACAGTAATCGAAGGATTAGATAACAATTGCAGAATTCAGCAAGAAGAAATTTTTGGTCCAGTAGTAACACTCACTCCTTTCAAAAATGAAGAACATGCACTAGAACTTGCTAATTCATCCCAGTATGGTTTATCTTCTACGATTTGGACTCAAGATTTAAATAGAGCAAACAGAATAGCTAATAAAATTGATGCTGGTATTGTTTGGGTAAACTGTTGGCTTCATAGAGATTTACGTACTCCATTTGGTGGAGTTAAAAATTCGGGCGTAGGAAGAGAGGGTGGCTTTGAAGTATTCAAATTTTTTACTGAACCTAAAAATGTTTGTATTCAATGGTCATAAAAAATGATAAGCTAGTTAATATAATTTTAATTGTATTATTTGTTTATGTATGGGTTATAAACGCATGGGTTAGTGATGACGCTCACATTACTTTTAGGTCTATAGAACAGCTGTTTGCAGGAAATGGACTTGTTTTTAATATTGGTGAGCGTGTGCAGACCTTTACACATCCACTTTGGCTATTAGTTCACTTACCATTCAGATTATTAACAGAAAATTTATATATAATAAATGTATTTCTATCATTCATTTTTTCCTTTGCAACGGTTGCCCTAATATTAAAATATTGTGATAATTCAGTTTCAAGAATTGTAATTATTATTTCATTGTTATTCTCTAAAACTTTTATCGATTACACAAGTTCTGGACTTGAAAATCCATTAAGTTATTTTCTTATATCAATACTTTTCCTAACTCAATTCAATAAATTTACGGTTTCAAAGAAATTTCAAATCCCCATGATTTCAAGTTTACTTGTTTTATGTAGGCCGGACTATTTGATACTTGTATTGCCATTCATTATATACGATTTATTTATAAATAAAAACAAATTAATTAATATAATTATTGGCTTATCTCACTTACTTTTATGGGAGTTATTCTCGTTAATTTATTATGGTTCTCCTATTCCCAATACAATGATTTCTAAATTTAATACTGGAATTGATAGAACAGAGTTAATTAGTTATGGACTCAAATACTTCAAAGAAAGTTTTATTTTTGACCCAACAATTATATTAATATTTTTTCCAATATTGCTATCTCTAAAACAGAATAAGAAACTTATATTTAAAAACTTTGTGATAATATCAATCTTACTATATTTGATAGGCGTATTATATGCTGGTGGCGGGTTCATGTCGGGTAGATTTATAAGTATCACAGTTTTAATGTCATTGCTTTTATTAATTGACATTAAACTAAAAAGTAAAATCTCATATCTACTTTTAGGATTACCAATCATCTTATCAATATTTTCATTTACACATACTTTTAAATTTGCAAAACACGTAGACAATAAATTGGGTGTAATTCATAATGATATTAGTGATGAAAGATTGGTATATTTTGATGAATTAGGATTTATAAACAAACAGTTTAATAATGCTAAACATGAATGGGAATATTTTGGTGAAAAAATTAGTAAAGGTGCTTACGGTGATTCACTATTTATCTATTCTGTTATGGGACTTTTGCCATATAATGCTGGAGTTGATAAACACTTTATTGATTTTTTAGGACTTTGTGATCCACTTCTTTCACGATTTCCTTTATCCAAACAATATAATTTTCGACAAGGTCATATTAGAAGAAGCCTCCCCCTAGGCTATATTGAATCAATTTTATTAGATTCGAATAAAATTGAAAACGAAAAAATAAGCACATTTTATAATGATTTAAAATATATATCATCTAGTAATATATTCGACATTGAAAGATTGAATAAAATTTGGAAAATTAACTTTCATAATTATGATTTACCCAAAATTTACCAATCAGATGAATTTCAAGAAATAAAATATGCACCTTATAATAAGGTAAAAATGAAATTTTACCTTGATAAAATAAGTGAATCCGAAAAAAACAAGGATTGGAAAACTGCCTTAGAGTCTGCCATTGCTATGACAGAACATACTTCTATTGAGTCTAATATAGCCAATGCCACAAAAAGATCATTGTATTATTTAGTGAAATTGAACGATCAAAAGGGCTTTGCCTATTTAATAGAAAACATGTACGGGAAATACGGAATTACTGAAGAGTTTGGATTGGATTTAGGTAGAGCAGCTAAAGAAGATGGTTTAATCGATTTTTCTATTAATATTTATGCTTTTATTCTTCAAAGAAATCCAAATTCAAAATCAGCAAGATTTAGATTAAACGAACTTTTAGAAATTAAGAATTAAGCTCTTGGATGAAAACTCTTATGAACTTCTTTTATAAACTCTCTATCAACATGGGTGTAAATTTGAGTAGTTGAAATATCCGAATGTCCTAACATTTCTTGTACTGATCTCAAATCAGCTCCCCCTTCAACTAAAT
Source organism: Candidatus Kapaibacterium sp. (assembly GCA_028376765.1). Classification (GTDB taxonomy): domain Bacteria; phylum Bacteroidota; class Ignavibacteria; order Kapaibacteriales; family UBA2268; genus JAJRPT01. The sequence continues at coordinate 4,331 of JAONBD010000039.1, read as the reverse complement.
GGGTAGCAAAAGAATGTCTAAAGGTATGAGGGTGTACATCCTTTTCTAATCCACATCTATTCGAATATTTTTTAACCACTTTCCAAATTCCCATTCTTGAAAATTTTTTCCCTCTCTTATTTAGAAATACATAATCAAATGAAATATCAGATTTAAAATATAAAGGTCGAACTTCATTTAGATAATTTATTAATGATTTACTCGCAACTGCTCCAAGGGGAACAATTCGCTCCTTAGAGCCCTTTCCAAAAACTCTTAAAAATTCTTCCTCAAAAAATATATCTTGAGATTTTAATTCTATAAGTTCACTAACTCTCAAACCAGAGCCATAAAGAACTTCAAGAATTGCTTTATCTCTTTTCTCAGAATCTTTATTTAAATCTAAAGAATTTAAAATTAAATCAATTTCATGAATCTCAAGTACATCAGGTAAGTTTCTTTCAAGCTTAGGTGTTTCAAGATTTTCAGTAATATTTTCGTCAATTTTTTTGGAAAATTCTAGAAATGAATAAAAGGATTTTAGACTTGAGATATTTCTTGCTCTTGAACTTGGAGCTAATCCTATTTCAAATAAATCAGAAATATATTTAAATAAGTCAGCTTGATTAAGCTCTTCTATTTTTAGATTTAATTTGTTCTCGATATAAATTAGGAATCTTTGAATATCTATTTCATAAGCAGTTTTTGTGTTATCAGAAAGTCCTTTTTCGTAAGAAATGAAATTAATAAATGTCTTTAATAATTTTTTGTGCTGAACACTAATTGAACTCATTTTTCTTTAATTTCTTTATAATCGACACGCTTATGGGTAATACCGGATAGAGTTTTTTTAAGAACTTCTGAAATGGTGTTAAGCTCAGAAGTAGTAAGATCACAATAATCAAATTGATTTTGTTCTATCATACTATTGATTATGTTATTAATCATTTTTTCAAATTCTTCTTGTGTTTTATTCTCTATTCTTGATATTGCTTCTGCCTGATCACAAATCATAATTATAGCTGTTTCTTTAGAATTTGGCTTTGGTCCCGAATATGTAAAATCATTCTTATCTATTATTTTTTCAGGGTTAAGTTCTATCGCTTTAGCATAAAAATGCTTTATTAATGTTGTGCCATGGTGAGTATTAATTACATCAATAATATTCTTAGGAAGTTTATATTTTTTTGCTAATTTTTCACCTACTATTACATGATTTTTGATAATCTCGGCAGATTGAAATGGACTAATCATATTGTGCTTATTTTCAATATTAATTTGATTTTCAGCAAAATACTCGGGCTGTTCCATCTTACCAATATCATGATAATATGGGGCAACTTTACAAAATAATGTATTTGCTCCAATGCTTCCTGCACAACGCTCTGCTAATGCAGAAACCCCTAAAGAATGTTGGTAAGTGCCAGGCGTTTTTTCGTTGAGTTGTTGTAGTAATGGGTGATTCAAATTATCGTATTCTTGTAATCCTAGGTTTGTATTAATATAGGTAAATTGTTCTATCAAAAACAGCATTCCAAATGCTAGAAGTGGAGATAGTGCCGAATTTATAGATGCAAATGCCAACTTAGTTAAAAGCTCCGAATAATCGATGTTGCTCTCTAAGCCAAAAAATATAATTGGTAGCAAAAATCCAATAAATACAAATAATATAGATTTGAATAATTGCCCCCTGCTCTGTATATCTCTAACTGAAAATATCGCCATGAATCCAGAAAACATCATCATTACCCCTGTTGAGTAATCGTTTCCTCTTAAACCAGCAGCTAATAAAGCTAGGGTAATTGTTAAATAAAAAGCTGTACGTACATCAAATATAATTGTAGATAGAATTGAAATAGCTGGTAAAAATATTAGGAACTCTAAAGGATATTCAAATTCATAATTGAGGGTAATCCAACTTGAAATGGTAACAAAAATGATAAAAAAACTAATCAATGAAAATTTTAGATTATCAAAATATTCTTCTTCTTTAATTTTAAATATATAGATATAAAGAAATGCCAATATTATCAATAAATGACCTATTGTACCAATATAAACTAAAATTTTGTCATCGTCACTTCTGAACAAATTTTTGTTTGCATAGAAAGAATCAAGTATTCTTAGATTTTCTTCGGTAACAATAGTGTTTTTAGATATTATGACATCTCCTTTTTTGATATAACCATTAGTTCTAGGAATAGATTTTATCCTTAATGATCTATTTTTATTGGTCAAAGGTTCTGAATACTCATAATTTGCTTTAAATTTATTTAGGAGCAATATTTCTAAATTCAACTGTTCAAGTGCAATCGATTTTGATGATATGAGACTTTTATTAACTAAATCTCTTGCTTTTGTAATATCAAAAACTGATCGTTTTTTTATAATATTTCTTAACCCAGACTCATTTTCTATAAAAATTTCATCTTGCTCGATTTCATCCAATTCATAATTAATAAACCCAGATTGGTATATTGTGTTCACAATTGATCTAAAATCTGAGTAAACTTTGCTTAATTCATTTTGGTTAATAGTAGAATCATTCATTAATCCTTGAAAATATCTATCAGTTTTAGTTAGGGCATTTTGTTGTTCAAAAGGATTAAGAGTAAAAATAATTCTTGAATCTTTTTCTACTTTGTTTTTTTCGGTTAGATAGTCTCCCTTATCTCGTAAAATTGGGAATGAGTATTCTGCAATTATATCGTCATCATACCAAGTAAGCCCAAGAGCAGGTTTATGTTGAGTGTTTTCAACATTTGCTATTCTTAGAGTAAAAAAATAAGAACACAAGCTAATAGTAAATATAGAGATTAATAACTTATAAAGCACATTACTCTTTACATTTTCAACTTGAGTATTCTTATTAAAATTCTTGAATAATTTAATCTTTGACAATATCTTCCATTTTTGACTGTATTATATTTTTTGCGTCTCTTAAATTATCAAAAAATATTTTAAAATCAGAAAAATCTTTTTCAGGATTATTTACTATCAACCTTATTGATAATTTTCCATCAATCATACATATATTACATTGTGATTTACCTTCGTCCATTAGTTGATCTCTAACTTTTCTATTAAAATCATCTAAATTGTCACTATCTGTAAATCTGAAGTTAATGTTTACAGATGGTGCATCACAAAGTATTTCCATGTCTTCACTTGAATTTATTAAATCAATTATTTGATTTTTCATATCAAATAATTTATTAATTCTTTGCTCTAAACCATTGTCTCCAAAGTGCTTCCAAGCTGCCCATAATTTAAATGAATCTACTCGTTTTCCACACTGAATTGATGTTCTACCCAAATCGTATTCTTGATTTTCATGTTTATGAAAAATATAACCAGTATTTTCACTGCTCAAAGTTTCTTTAAGTAAGTTTTTATCATTAACCAGAATAACACTACAAACTAGTGGAATGTTCATCATTTTATGAGGATCCCAAGAGAAAGAATCTGCTAATGATACATCTCCTAAAAGATGTTTATGCTTATTAGATAATAAAATTGAACCACCCCAAGCGCCGTCAATATGGAGCCATAGATTATAATTTTTACAAATTTCATGAATGTCATTAACTGGATCGAAGTTACCTCGCTCAGTAGTACCAGCTGTTGCTCCAACAAAAAATGGTACCTTTCCTTCACTAATTGCTTTAATAATTTTATTTTCTAGGTCAATCGTATCCATTTTACCATCTATGGCTCTAACGTTGATAACATTGTCAATACCAATACCAATGGTATTTGCAGATTTCTCAAATGAATAATGACACTCCTCGGAAACAAAAATACAGAGCTCTCCTAAAGAGCTAACCCCTTTAGTTTTAACTAATGGAAACTTATTTTGTCTAGCTACAATCATCGCTATCATGTTAGCGTTGCTTCCACCAGTTAGAAATGTACCCGAGGCTTTTTCAAACCCAACAATAGAAGCCATTTTATTAATCAACTCAGTTTCCATTAATGTACCTAAAGGAGAAACTTCGTAAGTATAATTAGACCCATTAATAGTTGAAGTAACAAATTCTGCAGCTAAAGCAGGGGCTGAATATCCAGCAAAAAGTTGATTGTGAAATTGCTTCCCAGATGTCTTTACGGAGTAATCCAAATATTTTTCAAAAAATGGAATTAACTCTTCTAGGCTATTTTCGTTTGACAAGCTCAAATCATATATCTCTTTGAGTTGTTTAGGATTAGGATGTGTTTTTACTAATAGGTTTGGATCTTCTAAGTCTTTTAAATGGTTTTTAATTTTTGAAAATACTTTGTCAACAAAATCAATTTGATTTAGATTCATTGTCTTCCTTACTTTTGTTTAATAGATTTTTATTTATTTCTAG
>JAONBD010000038.1 GCA_028376765.1 Candidatus Kapaibacterium sp. | reverse complement strand
TTTAGGTAATATATCTAAAAATTTAAAGAAATATTTTGATATAGATCAAGATGTATGGATATGTGATATTGATCTTAGTAAATTATATCAATTAGAAATTAAAGAGAACAAATACACGAAGGTTAGCAGCTACCCATCTGTTGAAAGAGATTTTGCGATTTTAGTTGATGAATCTATATCTGGAGAAAAGATATTGAATCTAATTAATCAAAATGCTGGTAAATTTTTGAAAAATAGCTACATATTTGATGTATATCAAGGAAAAGGAATTGAAGATGGGAATAAATCAATTGCAATAAAAGTTATTCTTGGTTCTGATGATAGGACTTTAAATGATGAAGAAATACAAATTTCGACTAAAAAAATAATCAATTCATTAACAACTAAACTTAACGCTACATTAAGGGATTGATTGAATTGTTAACAGATATATTTATAAATAGACTTAATAAAAATGATAGTGAAAAGTTAAGAAAATCGAGATTATATTTCATACTATCTATTTTATCATTTGTTTTTCCAATTTTAATTATTGCTCTTCAAGATAATTTTAGAGAAGAATTAACCTACATAATGATACTTTTAGTTTGTTCATCATTTTTTGGGATTTGTTTTTTAAAATTTAATGGGAATTTAAAGTTTTTGGGAAACTTTTATTCATTTATCACATGGATTAGTTTCTCCTTTATAATAATATTTACTGGCGGAGTTATGTCCGCTGCCTACCAGTGGTTAATTGTATCAATAATTCCAGCTTATATATTCACTAGTCTCAAAAATGGACATCTTTGGTTCTTAATAAATTTCATTACAGCTATTTTCATTTTATATCTTTCTTCTAACGCTGTTATAGGTTTAATGGCAGATATATCTAATATGGAATTTTTAGTGAATGCTGCCTTTGGGCTAGGTTTAATTCTTTTTGTTCCAATAATAATAATCTTTTACAGCCAAACAAATGAATCAGTTAAATCAAATTTGAAAAATATAAATTTTGATCTGATAGAGCAAGAAAAGATTGCAAAGCAATCTGAGCAGAGGTTTAGAGTGATTGCTGAAAATTTCCCTAATGGTTCAATAGTTATTATAAATAAAGATTATGTTGTTACTAATGCTTACGGAACACTCACGAAAGTTTATAAAGATATTACAAATTCACACTTAGGTAATTCAATGAAGGATAATCTTGGTGAAATAGAATTTCATAAAAGGAAACCATCCTACGATTTAGCACTTGCTGGTGAACAAAATAGCTTTGAATCAGAATATGAAGGAGAATATTATTACAACTCATTATCACCACTTAGAGATTTAAATGGTGAAATAAATAGATTTTTAGTTGCTTCCCAAATTATCTCCGATGTTAAAAAAGCGGAACAAGAAATAAAGAATAATCAATTTATTTTAAGAAAAATAATTGATACAGCTCCAATATTTATCTCCCGATTAGATAAAAATGGATTTTATTTAATTGTTAATGATACCTTATCAAGTTTTTTAGGGTATGATTGCGAACAAATGATTGGAAAGCACTATAAAGAATTATTTTCTGAAAATATGGTTAAAAACCTAGATGATAGATTTAATGAAATTCAATCAAAGAAGGTTATTAACAATACTGCAAGGATGACTAATCCAAAAACAAACAAGACAATTTATAATAATTATATAATTAGTGCTATAAATGATATCAATGGAAATTTTGATGGGGTTGTAATAATCGGTATTGATATTACTGAGTTGAAACAAATTGAACTTGATTTAACCAATATTAATCAACACATCAACGAATCTATTCAATATGCAACAAGAATTCAAAAAGGATTACTGGGAGATAAAAATGAGCTGAAAAATATATTTCCTAATTCTTTTGTATTTTTTCAACCAAAAGACACTCTTTCTGGTGATTTTTATTGGTGTGCAGAATGGCAAAATAAAATAATTGTAATTGCTGGTGATTGTACTGGTCATGGCGTACCTGGTGCTTTGATGACTACCATTGGAATAAATTTTATTAATGAGATTGTTTATACCTATGGAATGGTTAATCCTGATATGATCTTATATCAATTGGATAAAATGGTTACAGACACGCTTGTTAATTCTAGTTCTGAGGATAAAATTCAGGATGGTATGGATATGTCTGTATTAGTATTTGATAAACAAGACAGTTATGTGTCATTTGCGGGTGCTAAAAATCCACTATTTATATGTAAAAGTAACGGTGATTGTAATAGAATTCGAGGGACTAAATACCCAATAGGCTCTACACATTATGGTAATTCCAAGGTCTTTGAAACCCATAAAATTGAGATTGAGAAAGGTGATATGTTATATATATATTCTGACGGTTTTCAAGATCAGATGGGTGGGCATAATGGTAAAAAATATATGGCAAAAAATTTCAGAGACTACTTGAATCTAACCTCTAAATTAGATGTAGCCAAACAAGAGATACTTTTAGAAAAATCATTTAATGAATGGAAATTGAATCGAGAACAAACCGACGATGTTCTTGTAATTGGGATACAAATAGATGAATAACTTTACATTAATAAAAACTGACGAAAATTCAAAAGCAAGAGCTGGAGTTCTAAAAACCGATCACTCTGAAATAGAAACCCCAGTTTTTATGCCTGTAGGTACACTTGGTACAGTAAAAGGTATTGAGCAGAGGGAGCTAAAAAATATTGATACTAGAATATTATTAGGGAATACTTATCATCTTTATTTAAGACCAGGTAATGATGTAATAAAACATTTTGGTGGCTTACATAAGTTTATGAATTGGGATAGCTCAATACTTACTGATAGTGGTGGCTATCAAGTTTTTTCTTTACAAGATATTCGTAAAATTGATAAAAATGGAGTAGAGTTTAAATCTCATATTGACGGTTCTAAACATTATTTTTCGCCCGAATCTGTTATAGAAACGCAGCGTATTCTTGGATCAGATATAATGATGGTTTTAGATGAATGTGTTCCTTATCCTTCTGATAAAAAATATGTTGCTGATTCAATTGAGTTGTCACTAGATTGGGCAAAAAAATGCAAAGAGTATTGGCTGAAAAAAGGGCCTATGTGGGATCATAATCAGATGCTTTTCGGAATTGGTCAGGGCGGTATGTACCACGATTTGAGAAAGGAATATATAGAGAGAATGGTTGATATTGGTTTTGACGGCTATGCAATTGGCGGATTATCCGTTGGCGAACCAAATGAAATTATGTATGAATTTGCAGATTTATCAACTGAGATATTACCTGAAAATCAGCCTAGATATCTAATGGGTGTAGGCACGCCAGTAGATATTCTAGAAAATATTGAGCGTGGAATAGACATGTTCGATTGCGTGATGCCTACTAGAAACGCACGTAATGGTCAACTTTTTACTACCCGTGGAAAAATCAATATAAAAAATAAAAAATATCAATTATCAAATGAAGTAATTGATGAAAATATAGATTCTTATGCTAGTAATAATTTTTCTTTAGGTTACTTGCGACATCTATTTATAGCAGGGGAGAGCTTGGCACTTATAATTGCTTCTCAGCATAATATTGCGTTTTACTTATGGCTTGCAAAAACAGCTAGAGAAAAAATATTAGCAGGAGAATTTACAAGTTGGAAAAAAGAATTTTTAGAAAATTATAACCGAAAAGATTAATCTTTTTTAGGAAAAAGTTTAAGAAGTTCAAGATTCTTGCATTGATATTAATTTAATTTACCTTATGATTTTACACTAGGAATTCAATTTAATAAATCTAATAGTATTTTAAATATCCACAAAAAAGCCCAGTAATATCCTGGGCTTTTTTAAAATTATATATTTAGAAATTAACTTACTTGGACAATTTAAATGTTTCTTGAAAATCATCACATTTTTCTAAATTCCATTCAATTGTTTTAGTATCGAAGCCATCTTTTTTAAATGTTATTTTATAGACCCCTAAGCATAGTTCTTTTGCTATGAAAACACCGTCACCATTAGTTTTACCTTCTGTAATTACCTTACCATTTAGCTCAAAAGTAACATTAACTTCAGATAAGTAATCAAGGTTGTCTGCATCTTTTAAAATTACTTTTATAATTCCTTCACAGCATTCATCATCACTAGCTTCAAGAGTTTTTTCAATATTAAGTTCTTTGTCACAATCGACTTCAACTTGCCATTCAATTCTTTCAAACCCTTCTTTTTCAACAACAATAGTGTATTTGCCTTCGCAAAGCTCTTTTACTGAGATGTTACCATCAGAATCAGTTCTAGGGTCGGCGATAGCTTTACCATCTCTTTTAATTATAACTATTGCTTCTTTAACAGGGTTTCCATCAGCATCCTTAATATTAAGATTAATAACGCCATCACAACATTCGCTTTCTTTTTCGGATAAAGTTTTTTCAAATGTTTTTTCAACTCCACAACCGATTTCAAATTCAAATTCAATGTTTTTATATTCAGAATGGATAATATCTACACCATAATTTCCTTCACACCAATCTTCTAATTTCACCCATCCATTAGCATCTGATTCTGCTTCTTTAATAACTTTACCATTTTTCCAAATTTTAACTAAGGCACCAGAAATTGCTTCACCATTATCATTTGTAATTTTAAATTGAAGAGTAGATTCACAGCATTCATCATCACTAGCTTCAAGAGTTTTTTCAATATTAAGTTCTTTGTCACAATCGACTTCAACTTGCCATTCAATTCTTTCAAACCCTTCTTTTTCAACAACAATTGTGTATTTGCCTTCGCAAAGCTCTTTTACTGAGATGTTACCATCAGAATCAGTTCTGGGGTCAGCGATAGCTTTACCATCTCTTTTAATAATAACTATTGCTTCTTTAACAGGGTTTCCATCAGCATCTTTAATATTAATATTAATAACACCATCACAGCATTCGCTTTCTTTTTCGGTTAAAGTTTTATTTGATTCTAAAGATTCATCACAACCTAAATCAATTTCATATTCAATAGTTTCATATCCTTCTTTCGATATAACTACTGTATATTTACCTTCACAAAGTTCTTTAATTGTAGCTTTGCCATCTGAATCAGTCCTTGGATCAGAAATTCCTTTACCGTCTTTTTTTAGTAAGATTTTTGCATCTTTTAAAGCATTTCCATCTTGATCTTTTATTTCAAAATCAATTTCCCCACCACAACATGAATCAATATTGTTACTATTTTGGAGAGTAAGGGAAATATTTTTGTTTTCACTTTTAATATCAATATTTTGTTCAATTGTTTTGAAACCTTCACGAAATGCTCTTATTTCATAATTCCCAGGACAAACTTCTTCAAAATTAGTAAGACCTAAATCATTAGTTTTGGCATTTCTAACTTCTTTTCCATCTCTTTTGATTTGAACTTTTACATCTGATATTTTTGAACCTTTGGAATCAGATACTTCAACGCTTAATTCAACCTGACAATCTTCTTGCCTTTGAAGTTTGATTTTATATTTACCATCTGTTTTTTCTGATTTTGAAATATCTGATGGTAAAAAGTCGGTATTATCAACCCTTAACATTACTCCAGATAAATCTTGTGGTAAATCCATCAATTCAAAATCACCAAGTTCATTTGTGGTATCACTTGCAATTATTTCAATACTTTGCAATGAATTTTTGTCACTTTTTTGACTTGAATTTAATTCAATATATGCCTCAACTAAAGTAACTGAAATAGGATTATCTTGACCATCAGTTATGGTTCCAGTAATTGTTTGAGTATCATTTGGTGTTGAAGGATTGTTTTCTTCACACGAAAATGATATTGCTATTGATAAGCTTAGTAGGATTAATTTGTAAAGTTTAGACACAGAATTCCCCTTAAAAAATAAATGTTCTAATCAATTAACATATAAGATGTTAATTGATTACAATTTAAATTTAAGAAAATATTTTTATTTAGTGTTTAAGAAATCTACAAATTCTTGTTTATCTCTAGTAAATGCAATTGTGCCTAGTGGGGTTTCATCAGGATCTTGTAAAACATATAATGGAAGCTCAATTGAATTAAATCTGTCCATTTGCAATTGTTTATTAGATAATTCAGGTTCACTTCTTCTATCTGTATAAAGTTTTACAGTAATCATTTCAGATAGTAATGACGATATTTGAGGATCTGTAAATCTATTTTTTTCCATCCATCTACAGTTTGTACACTGCCAACCTGTAAAGTCAATAAATAATTGTTTACCTTCTGCCTTTGCTTTGGCTACAGCTTTATCATAGTCCTTCATCCAAACAATATTTTCTTTGTTAGCATTACCAACATTAAAAACGGATGCTGATTGTGAATTGTTACCGTATTCTTGGGGAGGGAGGTAAGCATCTACTTCACCTAGGTTTTTACCAAATAACCCTGTAAATAGATAAATTGTTACTGCCGTAAAAAATACTGTTATTACTGCTCTAACTCCGCCTACTGATTCTAATTTAGAATCAAGTTTCATTTTGTATGTTCCAATAAGATAAAGTATTATTAACACACCACATGCAACCCAAATAGATAGAAATACATCTCTAGTTATTATTTCAAGACCCCAAGCTAAGTCTACATTAGATATGAACTTAATAGCGGCTGCGATTTCTAAAAAGCCAAGTGTAACTTTTAAATTATTCATCCAACCACCCGATTTAGGTAATTTTTTTATTAGAGTCGGGAATAGGGCAAAAAAGAAAAATGGTATTGAGAAAACAAACGAAAAACCAATCATACCAATAATTGGGTAAGTTAAATCTCCTGAAGAAGCAGTTGATTGTAGTGATGCACCTACAAATGGCACAGTACAGGTAAATGAAGTTAGTGAAAATACAATACCCATCAATATTATACCTAATCTACCAGAAGATTGACTTTTCTGATTTAAGTTGTTAATTACAGAATTTGGCAATTGAATTTCGAAAGCACCAAATAAGTTAAATGCAAGAATTATAAATACTGCTGCAACTATCATATTTGCATATGGGTTAGTTGCAATATCGGAAACACCTGTTGCACCCAAAATTAGTGTTAAAATTACACCAAGCAGGGTAAATGTTAGTATAATTCCAAGCATAAATAATAAAGCATCAGTCAATGATTTCGCATTCGCTTTTTCGGCTCTTTTAGTAAAAAATGAAACCGTAATTGGAATCATTGGAAAAACACATGGTGTACCAAGAGCACCAAGTCCTGCCAGCATAGAAAGTAACAAATACGACAAAGCTCCTTTTTCCTTTGCTTCATCTATTTCTTTACGAGAATTTGTAACAGTTCCAGATTTATTTTCTTTGTCTTTTGATTCAATTTTGTTTTCAGAATGATTACCTACCTTACTTGGAGTAAAATTAACTTCTGCTTTTTCAATAATTTCATTTCCGATTAAAACCATCACAGGAGAAGGAGGTAAACATCTAGTTGTGTCACAAACTTGAATATAAACTTCGATGTAAGATGAATCTTTGCTAAAGTCTAAATCTTTCAAAGCTTTAGCTTTGAAAACAAATGAAATATTTCCATTGTAATATTTTAAATCCATTTCAAAACCGTCATCATATTTCTGCTTAGGTTTAGGAACAATCGGATTTCCAATTAGCTCTAAGTGACCTTCGGGAAGAAACATAAACGAAGTTTCTTGAGGACCAATACCTTCATCATTTAATTGCATCTCAGTTGAATAAGTATACCAATAATCCAACATACTAATGTTTAATTGGATTTCTAGTTCATCGCCTGCTTTCACCAATGCTTTTGTAGGCATAGCACTACTCGATATAACTTTTTCAGTAGTTATCCCAGTAATTTCTGCGAGTAATACACCAGAAAAGAGTATAAATATTATGAAACTCTTAATTAATTTCATTTGTAACCTTTTAAAAGAATTATTTTAGTGAACGAAAGTATACTTGAAAGATTCTACTGATTGCTATCTATGTGTGTAACTAAAACAGGACAGCTAACCCCTCGAATAACTTTTTCAGTAGTTGAACCAAACAAGAAGTGTTCTAGTCCACCAGCACCATTTGTAGGTATTACTACTAGATCAACAAATTCTTGATTTGAAAATTCAATTATTTGCTCTGATGGTTTACCCATCAAAATGTGGGTTTCATTATCAATACCAAGATTACTCAGCCTTTTTGAAGTTTCGCTTAAATGAGAATTTGCATTTTTTTCTAATGCTTCTTCAATATTACTAAAGCTATTTTGAGCTATCTCAAAACCAGCAGGATAAACCATTTGTTGGATTATGTGTAATACATGAATTTTTGCATTCATAGATTTTGCAATATCAACAGCATGTAAAAATGCTTTTTCTGACCCCTCGGAAAAATCAGTTGGGAGTAGGATATTTTTATATACGTACATTTGCTTTTCCAAATTATTTTTATCTAAGTTTCGTAATTTCGTAAAAGAATACTATTTTTGCAAATAAATGATGTGATTTGTTTAGAATAGTTTTTGAATTAAGTTAAATATATTTGTAAATTTAACAAAATCTTAATCATAGACGCTAGTCTAAGTAAATATATAAGTAAATGGAGTGAATATGGTAGAGGCAAACATTATGTCAAATCAAACGGCAAGTAGATTTCAAGAGATTGATTATTCTAATCTTGGTTTTGGTAAGTATTTTTCTGACCATGTTTTTGAAGCTGATAACATTGATAATGTCTGGAGTTCTGGAGTTTTGAAACAATATTCTCCTATGTCTATTGAACCAGGAATGAGCACACTTCACTACGGACAAACCATTTTTGAAGGTCTAAAAGCTTACCGAGATTTAAAAAATGGTGGCGTAAATATTTTTCGTCCTGAAATGAACTCAAGAAGATTAAATAGATCTGCTAAAAGATTGTGTATGCCTCAGTATTTAGAAGAGAATTTTTTAGATGCAATTAAGCAATTAGTAATAAGAGATAAAAGATTTATTCCTAATGAAAGAGGACAATCTCTATATATTAGACCTTTATTATTTGGGGACGGGAACTTTTTAGGGGTTCATCCATCTGATTCCTATAAATTACTAATAATGACATCACCCGTAGCTTCTTATTATGAAGAAGGTCTAAAACCATTAAAAATATTGGTATCACACGAATACGCTAGGACTGTTAGGGGAGGACTTGGAGCAGCTAAGACAGCGGCAAATTATGCGGCATCTCTTTATGCAGCAAAAAAAGCAAAACAAGAAGGCTACTCACAAGTTCTTTGGCTTGATGGCGTATCAATGGAATATATTGATGAAGTTGGAGCAATGAATATTGTATTTGTTATTGATAACAAAATAATTACTCCAGCCTTAGATTCGGGAACAATCTTGGCGGGAGTAACAAGAGATACAGTTATTCAATTATCAAAAGATTTCGGTTACGAAGTTGAAGAGCGAAGAATTAAAGTAAGTGAAGTATTTGATTCTCATAAAAAAGGTACCTTACAAGAAGTATTTGGTACTGGTACTGCTGCTATTATCTCTCCAGTAGGTCAGTTAACTTATAATGATAAAGATATAGTAATTAATAATATGGAAATTGGACCTGTAGCTCAGAAGTTTTATGATACCATACTTGGATTAGTTCATGGTGAAATAGAAGATAAAAACAATTGGAATCTTCATTTAGACATTTAATAAATACATAGAAATACTAACAAAAAAAAAGCTCAGAAAATATTCTGAGCTTTTTTTTTTATTAACTGTACCGGAGGAGGGATTTGAACCCCCGACACCTGGATTATGATTCCAGTGCTCTAACCAACTGAGCTACTCCGGCTTAAAAATGAAGTGCAAAAATAACTAATTTTCACTATTCTCCAAAATCTTTTTTATCTCATCTCTTATTTGTGCTGCTTTCTCATAATCTTCTTCGCCAATGGCTTTATCTAAATCAACCTGAAGTTTATCAACTTTGTTTTCAGGAGAATTTGTTTTACCCATATAATTCATGTTTTGAGTTTCAAATGCATCTTTTATATCTGGGTTTGGAGTAATTCCAATTTCTTCGATAATATTTTCATTTACAAAGATTGGTGTATTGAATCTTACAGCCATAGCAATTGCATCACTTGGTCTTGCATCTAATTCATTTTCGGTAAATACAAGCTTTGCAAAGAAAGTTCCATCAACCAAATCATTTATCAATACTTGCTCCAACTTATTATCATTCATATCAATATAAGCTTTAAAAAGGTCATGAGTCATTGGGCGTGGAGGCATAACACCTTCCATTTCCAAAGCAATAGCTTGAGCTTCGAAAGCACCAATTATAATTGGCATTCTCCTATTTCCATCTATTTCTTTTAGAATTAGAGCATAAGCGTTATTACCAGTTGGACTTGCTGATAAACCAAGTACTGAAAGTTCAATTTTTTCCATGTTCTCTGATTTTTTGTTGAGAATGTTAGACTTTAATAATAAAAATATATTGCCTTGTTAATAATAAACAAGGCAATATTAATATTAGTTCACTTAACCTAAAGCTTTGATTTTATCAATTACTTTTGGTACAATATCAAAAGCATCGCCAACAATACCATAATCTGCGACCTTAAAAATAGGTGCGTCTTTATCTTTGTTAATTGCGAATATAACTTTTGAACTAGACATTCCAGCTAGATGTTGTACCGCTCCAGAAATACCAACAGCTACATATAGATTAGGAGAAACAGTTTTACCAGTTTGTCCTACTTGTTCAGAGTGAGGTCTCCAACCAGCATCAACAACAGCCCTTGAAGCTCCAACTGCAGCGTTTAACGAGGAAGCTAAATCTTCAACAAGATTAAAATTAGCTGCTTCTTTTAAACCTCTACCACCAGAGACAATTGCACTAGCTTCGGCAACGTCGATTTTTCCTTCAGATTTCTTTACTTCTTTTACTACTACTGAAAAATCAGAATCCGATAAATCTGGACTGAATGACTCTAAATTTGCTGATTGTTTGTTTTCTGTCGAAGTAAACACGTTAGGTCTTAGTGAATAGACTCCAACATTTGTATTTACTTTAGTTTTGATTAATGCTTTTCCAGCGTAAACTGGTTTTGAAGCAACAAGTCCACCTTCATCTTCGAAATCAACACAATCAGCTATGTAACCAGCTTCTAAATGAACAGCAACTCTCGGTGCTAATTCTTTACCTGCAGAGTTTGCTGAAAGAAATATAGAGTTAGCGTTTTCACTTTTTGCAGCCTGTGCTATAACTTTAGCTACAGCTACAGATGAATAATTTTCTAATAAATCATGGCTAGCATTTAATGTTTTATTTGCACCATAATTAGCAGCGGCATCAGCTACGGAATCATTTGCATTAACTGCAATTGCGATTACTTCAGATCCGAATTTACTAGCAGCTGATAATGCCTCATTCGAACTTCTTTTTAAATTTCCATCGTTTTCTTCTACAAAAACTAATATTTTACTCATTTTTACCCTTCCTTAAATTACTTTAGCATCTTTGTGTAAAGCATCAATTATTTCATTTATTTCTGATTCAGAATCTCCAACAATTTTTCCAACTCTTGATGTTTGGGGTATACCCATTGATAATACTTCAGTTTTAACACCAGAATTAACTGATTCTTTAATATCTATTGGTTTTTTCTTAGCTTTCATAATATCTGGAAGCTTAGGATATCTAGGATCATAAATTCCTTTTTGAACTGAGATTACGCATGGCAAGCTACTTTCTATTGTTTCTTTACCACCTTCGATATCTCTTTCAGCCAGGACTTTACCATCGTTAATTTCTAATTTTGATACAACTGAAATAGAAGGTTTATCGAGCATAGCTCCTACCATCGAAGATTTAGAAAATGAATCATAATCGATTGATTGACGGCCCATTATTACTAAATCGGAATTCAATTCTTTTGCAACTGCTGCAATATCTTCAGCTACTGAATACGAATCAGAATTTCCATTATCATTTTTAACTAGAATTGCTTTGTCAACACCCATCGCATAAGCAGTTCTAAGTACATCTTGAGCTGTATCAGGACCAACAACCAAAGCAGTAACATTAGCTCCAGCACTTTCTTTTAATCTAATTCCAGTTTCAAGGGCAAATTCATCGTATGGATTAACAATAAATTTAACACCATTTTCATCAATATTTTTTCCGTCTTCTCCTACCTTAACCCTAGCAGCGGTATCTGGTACTCGTGAGACACAAACTAATACATTCATTAATACTCCAACATTATTAAATTTGGTTATGAAATTTTTTACAAATCTAATGTTTATTAACGAAAAACTATCAAAGTTAGGGTATATAATTTTGAATTAAGCTCTGGGATGAGCATTTTTATAAGCTTCTTTTAATTTATTGACTGATAAATGAGTATAAATTTGTGTTGTAGAAATGGAACTATGTCCTAACATCTCACTAACCGAATTAATATCTGCCCCGTTATCTAATAAATGAGTCGCAAAACTATGTCTAAGCACATGAGGTGATTTTTTTGGTGCATTGCTAACAAAAGACATCGAACGGTTTACAAATTTCCATGCTCCGCTAGCGTCTAGGGGTTTACCTGTTTTAGTTATAAATAGTTCTGAGTAACCCTTTACTGCAATTTGTGGTCTCAATTGTAAATATTTTTGAATTGCTAAATTTGCCTTTTTGCCCAAAGGAACTATTCTTTGTTTTTTACCTTTACCAACAATTTTTACTGAATCGCTTTGTTTAAGAATGTCATTTGTTTTTATTGAAAGGGCTTCGCTAATTCTTAAACCACTTGAATAAAGCAATTCAATAAGTGCAAGGTTTCTAGCGCTTATCGGGTCATCATTTTGAAACAAATCTATAAGATTCTGAACTTCATGTTTTTGAAGGAAGCTTGGGAGTTTTTTTTCTTTTTTGGGAGTGAATACACTGTTAGCTGGATTCTTTTCAATAAACTCTCTTTTCCTTAGAAATTTAAAAAAGGATTTTACCGAACTAATTTTAAGTCTTAAGGAATTTTTAGATTGAGATTTATCATGTAGCCAGCCCAAAAAAGGTCTAATATCCTCTGTATCTATTAAATCTATATTAGGTTCTTCCCCAAATTCTTCAATAAAGTATTTTTTTAAATCTGATAGTGCATTTTGATATGAACTAATGGTGTGAATAGAATAGTTTTTTTCATTTTTACACCATTCTAAAAATATATTTATCGACTTACTTAATTTCATAAATATTTACACGCAATAATCTCGCCAAAATGTTTTAAATGCT
>JAONBD010000037.1 GCA_028376765.1 Candidatus Kapaibacterium sp. | reverse complement strand
TCCAAACAGTGAAAGAGCTTAAGAAGATAGAGAGAAAGGTATTTTATCATTTGAAATACCAATAATTGAAAAAATGATTTTGTTATTTTCTTGCTGATGATTTATCAATACTAATCCATTTTTAGAAATAATAAATGCTTTTAATAAATTCTCTTGTCCTCTTTTAGTTTTTATAAATACTATCTTTATCAATCAAAGAATAGATAGAATCGAATTTAAGAATTGATGGGAAATAATCTATCTTCAGGTTATATTTTTCTTTAAGTTGATTTGAGTCTATAAAACTAATTTTTGCATTTTGAATAAATTTTCTTAGCCTAACTTTCCTATTGTTTTCTTTAAAAGGAGTTTTATTTTCCATTAAATAGATAACACTAATTGAATCATTTTTATTTAAATTATTGATGTATTTAACACAATCTGAATAACAATCAATGCAAGCTAGCCCACTTGTGATTATTGCGTATTTTGTAATTTTATTCTCGTTTGAGCTACAAAGTAAAAAGAAAAAAAATATAAAAAAACATATTACTTTCATTATTTATATCTCCAATGTAAAACGGAAACTCTAATATTTCCTTTATTAGTCTCTTCTTCTATTCTCAAATTGTAATCTTCCATAGTTGAAAAATTTTCTTTTGAAAGTTCAAATGGTATAAATTTAAAACTAAGTAAGTTATCATCAATTAAAATTATATCATTTATAACTATTTTATTAACTTTAAAAGCTTCGTTTTCAGTTACTTTCTTAATTAATTTTAAGTCTTTTCTTAATAATTCATATTTTGTGTTGTTCTTCTCCCAGATATCAAAATAAAAAGTTTAAGGAAAATCTTCATGTGAAGGGTTAGACCACTTTACTACTATTTTACTACTATCAATAAAATTTATTTCGTGTATAAAACTTAAATGATTTTTTCGTTTGGAAAATGGAAATTCATTCAAAGATTTATTACTAGTAGACCAGTTAGGAGCATTTCTAGTAATTGTATCTTGGAATCCTGAATTTAAATCATCAAGTATAATTTTATAATTGCTAACATCACCAATTGCCAAAATTCGATTTTTAATATCAATAATTTTTTTTGGCTGAAACCTAAGAAATTCATTTCCTTCTGAATTATGTTTTGGGAGGAACTGCTCGTCATTAACATCAAATATAAAATTAGAACTTACTATCTCTTCTATATAATCTGACTGCAAATAAGTGTTAGAAGTACTTCCAGTCATAATACCATTTTCAATATCATTGCCTGATTTACCTACATTGAATGACTTAACCTCAAAATAATCTCCATTGCTTTCTTCAAATTCTAATAATTTTCCGTAAAAGGATAAATATAATTTATTTCTATCAAATTTGAATAATTTTATTGCAAAATGATTTCTTTTACTTTCTGCGAAATTATTTTTAGAAAATATTAAAGAAAATGTATCTAAATTTTTCTGATAGAATTTCAAGACTTCAACTCTATAGTTAGAACTATCTTTGTCATAAAGAAAACCCTTAACCAAATATAAATCACGATCTTGGAAGTGTATATAATCGCTAAAATAGTCGAAATCTTCGGGCAATATATATTGCTCCTCCAGTTCTATAATATCATTTATTGCTCCAGTACTATTGACAAATGCCAACGTTGAATAGTCATGTGAAGTTAAACTGAATAAATTGACGGATAGGATTGTTGTAAGTACAACAATATTTCTTATTAATTTCATATTCGAAATTTCCTTTGATTTAATTATAAAATATCGTTTCAATAATTGCAATTATGTAACAACCAAACATTAAAAAAAAAACTAAATATCCTAATTATTTTTTATAATACTTACATAATTGTCAAATTAAATTATTCCAAGGAAATGAAAAAATATCTTTAAAAAAATTATCATCATTCTAAATTTAGTGTGTAATAGATAATAAATTTATTTACGATACTTGGTCGGACTCAGTAAACACAGCTAGCAAAATGAAAACCTATTTTATTGAAGAAAAAATTAATATATCAAACTAATTCCAACACCAGCCTCTAAGGAAACTGAAGGCTCTAATTCTCTAGTTAAATAGGTGCAAGCCAAGCACCAACCAGCATCATTTTCTATACTTGAAAAAAGCAGACTTCCACGCATAAATGATGAAATTGATAAATTATTTAATACCCTAAAGTCGTAATCTAATTGGGTGTAAAAGCCCAATTCATAGCGGCTCATATCAATATCATAACGACTATAATATTCATATTCATTTAAAAACCCATTATCCAATTTATTATATATAAATCCAATTTTAATAGGTATGGCCAAATCTTGAAGGATAGCATGGAATCCGTAATTGTATGAATAACTATTTTTTACGTAAGAAAGTCCAAAACCTAAGCCACTAGAGCGTAGGTACTTTGGAAAAACATTTAAATTAATCATAAGTCCAAGGTTGTTCTGCGTAAGGTGATTTATCAATATTTGATGTGCATCACCTTTTCTTCTTAGAAATGTAGCTTTTCTGGCTTGAACCATCCCAAAACCCTTTAGTTCAATATATTTTGTACTATCAGTTTTGGCACATAAAACTGTTATAAAAGCAAGAAATGATATTATTAATTTTTTCATTATCTAATAATATACATTTATTAGATAAAATCAAAGAAACTATTTTAGCTTAGCGATTTGCTTTTTTCTTTGTGAGTAGCTAATTGATATAAAAATAATGGAAATCCAACAGCTAATCCAAAAACAAAGGTCCAGATAATAGTGAGCCACCATTTTTTCATATTCTCTTTTTTTGCTTCAAAGTAAGCCCAAATAAAATACACTAAAACAACATAAAATAAATCGTACATAAATATCGATGAGATTTCTGTTGCAAAGGCTTGGCTAGTTGTAAATTCCGAATCAGTCCATAAAAGGATGTTACCACGAAGGGTCTCGGGCATCATCATTGTCATATTCAGAATGAAACCAAGTATTGTTAGCACTAAATATATTTTCTTCATTATTATTCTCCAATTAAAAATTAATTTAATACAAAACTATAGGATCGATTGATTAAAAAAATTGATATATGTTAAGAATTTTTATAATGCTTATTTTTTAATCTGCTAAGAGATTCGGGTGTTATTCTTAGGTAAGAAGCAATATGCTGTTGTGGTACTTTCTGAATTATTTCTGGTGAGTCTTTTAATAAATCAAAATACCTCTGTTCTGGAGTTCTTGTTAAAAATGATCTTATCATTTGTTGATTCACTATCATTTCTTCCTCCATCAAAATAATTGCAAGAGATTGAAATTCTTTGGAAAGTTCAAGACCTTTGTTTGCAGCATCTTTAGTTATTTCAATCAATTGGGTATCTTCCATTGCTTGGAAATTGATTTTTGAGGGTGTCTCCCTTACATAACTTTCAAAATCGCTAACAAAGTGATTTTTGGGATAAAAAAATGCAGTTTTTTCATCACCATCAGCTAGGTAATAAAGCCTAACAAAACCTTTTACATTAAAATAGAATTTAGTTGCAATATCTCCTTCTTTTTGGATTACTTCTCTTTTTTTAAAATTCCTTACGGTAAAAACTTCAGAAAACATTTCAATTAGCTTGTTATCTAACTTTATAAAGGTATTTAAATATTTGAAAAATTCTTCCATTATATTAATATTAAAAAAAGAAAAACTGCTAATTATTAATTAGCAGTTTTTTATTGATTGATTTACTCTTCAATAGTTTCGACCTTTGGTCTAAGTTTTTCTTTAATTTGGCTTTCAAGTGAATTAAATAAAGCTTCATCAGCTTTAATCATTTTCTTTAATCCGTCTCGACCTTGCACTCTTTCTTCGTTGAAAGTGTACCAAGATCCACCTTTTTGGATAATTCCATAAGAAGTACCCATGTCGATCATATCACCAATTTTTGAAATCCCTTCATTATACATAATATCAAATTCGACTTCTTTGAAAGGAGGGGCTACCTTATTTTTTACAATCTTGATTCTCACACGATTACCAATCATTTCTTGACCATCTTTTAGGATTTCTTTCCTACGAATATCCATTCTCACAGATGCATAAAATTTCAAGGCATTTCCACCAGTTGTAGTTTCTGGGTTTCCATAAATCACACCAATTTTAGATCTTAATTGGTTGGTAAACATCACAATAGAGTTTGATTTTCCGATAGCAGCATTTAGCTTTCTCATTGCTTGAGACATCAATCTAGCCTGAGAGCCCATTTGGTGATCTCCCATCTCTCCTTCAATCTCTACTCTAGGTGTAAGTGCTGCTACTGAATCGACAACAACAATATCTATACCACCAGACCTAACTAGAGTTTCAACAATTTCAAGGGCTTGCTCCCCAAATTCTGGTTGGGAAAGTAATAAATTATCCAAATCGACACCAAGTCTTTCGGCATAATTAATATCGAGAGCATGCTCTGTATCAACAAAAGCGGCCATTCCACCAGCTTTTTGGGCTTCGGCAATTGCGTGCAAACAAATAGTGGTTTTACCAGAAGATTCTGGTCCGTAAATCTCAATTATTCTACCTTTTGGTAGACCACCAACTCCGATAGCTGCATCTAGTGACATACAGCCAGTTGGAATAGATTCAGCTTCTACTACTCTCTTTTCCGATAATTTCATGATAGAGCCTTTTCCATGATCTTTCTCTATCTGACTAATCGCAAGCTCAACAGCTTTTAATTTATTTGGATCAATCTTATTTTTTTCGGTCTTCGAATCATTCATTTTATCTTCTTTACTCTTTGCCATTTTCTTCCAAAATTATTTTTATATTTGCAGTCTAATTTAACAAAGTAAATCCTAATGATAATGAAAGTTGGAAAAATAATATATTATTTTTTTGAATTAATAATTTTTGTTCATTAGTTAACAGTACTTAAAAGCATTAAACAATACTCGGGTTTATTTTATATTCTATATTTTAATATCTAAAAAGAACATGATAAATACATTACTCATTGGATCGGGCGGAAGGGAAAACTCTCTTGCAAAATCATTAAAGGAATCTGACTCCTGCGGCGAACTGTATGCAAGCCCTGGCAACCCAGGTATTTTAGAATATGCTAAAGCACTCCCTAAAAAATATAATGATTTCACCGAATTATCAAATATTTGTAAAGAATATGATATCAAGCTTGTAGTTGTAGGCCCTGAACAACCTCTTGCAGAGGGAATTGCCGATGAGCTAACCGATAATGGAATCGCTGTTTTTGGTCCAAGCAAAAATGCAACTAAATTGGAATCATCTAAAAGTTTTGCTAAATCTATTATGACAAGAGCAAATGTTCCTACTGCCGAATATAAATCATTTGATGTGGGAGAAAGAACTCAAGCTATCAAATATATAAAATCACGGGATAGTATAGTTATCAAAGCTGATGGTTTAGCTGGCGGTAAAGGTGTTTTAATACCAGAAGATGAACTTTCTGCAATAAAATCTTTAAATGATATTTTTGATGGGAAGTTTGGTAATGCAGGCAGTTCTATTGTTATCGAAGAATTTATGGAAGGGGAAGAAGCTTCAGTATTTGCAATTTGTGATGGCGAAAATTTTGTAACCTTATCTGCATCTCAAGATCACAAGCGAGCATTAGATGATGATAAAGGTCTTAATACTGGTGGAATGGGTGCTTATGCCCCTGCTAAAATAGTTACCAAAGAGATTCAGAAACAGGTAGATGAAAAAATTATAAAGCCAGTTTTAAAAGCTATGTCCTATGAAGGAAACAAATTTATTGGTTGTTTGTATTGTGGCTTAATGATTAAAGATGGTCAAGCAAAAGTTGTGGAGTTCAATGTGAGGTTTGGAGACCCTGAAACACAATCTGTATTATCAATTTTTGAAGGCGATTTATGTGGTCTATTTTATAGTGCTGCAAATGGTAATATTGATAAATCTTTTGTTAAAAATATTCAAAATGGGTTTGCTTGCAATGTTGTACTAGCTTCTGATGGCTACCCAGAATCCTACGAAAAAGGATTTGAAATATCTGGTATTGATGAAGCAACAAAAATTGCTGAAATCTATCATGCTGGAACTAAGATAGAAGATGAAAAACTAATTACTAATGGTGGTAGAGTCTTAGCTATTAACGGAAGAGGTAATTATTTGGAAGATGCTATAAACAATGCCTATCTTGCAGTATCAAAAATTTGCTTTACTAATATTAATTATAGAACAGATATTGGGCAAAAAGGCTTAAAATAAAATCCCAACGCCTAAGCCTAAGTAAGCCTTAGTTTCTTCATCTGAATCAGTAAGTGCTAAATTTGCGATATTATACCTTACATCAATATTTAATCTAAAAAGCTCAAGATCAATATCAAATCCTCCACCGAACCCAGCTCCTAGTCTTGAATAACTTTCGGTACTTGCTATTGGTATGCTAAGTTTTACACCTTCAGTTATTGGAAATTGAAATATGGTTTCGTAGCTAATGAAGTTTAGCTGTCCTTCGCCTCTCAGATAAAACTCTAATGGGCCTAGCTCTAAAAATCTAAACATAATACCAGCCGAAACAGGAACTATTCTCTGTGAGCTTATAAACTCTACTACTTTTTCATCAGTAATAGGATCGAATACATCCATCTTAGCCTCTGGAAACGAATGGTATGCAAAGCTTCCTACTAAAGAAAAAGAGCTACCTAAAGATATTCTGGCATTAACCCCAATATGATAACCGTTATCAATTCCTCTTGTGAGTAAATCTCCAGTAACTTCTTCAATTTCTTCACCCTCAATTTGTCTATCGAATTTTACTGAGTTAGTATTATAAACATTTGTTATTTCTTCGCTTGGGGTTGATAGTCCCGCTTGAAAGCCAAATTTTAGTGGCCCTAGAGCCAAGCTTGGCAATGTAAATATAATAGTAATTGTAATTAATAAAGCTAATTTATTCATCTTTTGGTAACCGATTTTATAAACGTACGTTCAAAATTACATAAAACTATATAATATTTATCTACTTAATAGAAATTTCGTAATTTTGCCGTTTGTATAATTTTAAAAGATATAGATAATGAAAAGGTACATTTTTGCTACAATTCTATTCTCACTCTCTTTGTTTTCAGATACTTACTACCCATTAAATTATGGGCTATATGTAGGTGGTAATGCTAATTTCCATTCTCCTGATTTCAACTTAGAGCCAAATCCTTTTAATAATACAACCTTTATTGTACCTTTCGATGAAGCTAATACAAGTTTGGGTCTTAACATTGGTGGAGTAATTAATTACCCAATTGATTCGATGTTTACCCTAACAGGTAGAATCGGATTCCATAATTTGAACTCGCAATTCAATAATTCGTTTGCATGGAATGTTGATGGCACTAATGGTTTGGATACATTATCAAACTATTCACTGGATAACTCGCTTTCTTACTTGGAATTTATGCCAGGTGTTCAAGTGTTTAATCTAATTCCAGTTGATAATTTGTATTTACTTGGCGGACTGGAACTTGGTTTCCCTATTACTTTAAACTCTAAATATACTCAAGATATTTCAGAAATTGACGGAGCAATTCAAACTGATCCAGCTATCACTGATACAAGAACTATTGATGATAATGATGCAGATGCTTCCGCTAGGTTTGCAATAGCTATCGGAGCAGGATATACATTTAGAATTTCTCAAAACTGGTTGCTGTCTCCAGAGCTAAGCTACAGAATACCAGTTACCACTGTTAGTTCATCAAACAGGTTCGATACTTGGTCAGTTCCTCAACTAAGATTTGGTATTAACCTTACTTTTGGTAGATTTACAGAAAAAGAACCTGAGATACCATCAGAATTATCGGTGCTTGTAGATGGCCCTTATTCTTATGATAGAAACGCTTCTAAATATAAAGTTGATAATCTTAAGGTTGAAGAAGTAAAATACACTGAACTTTTCCCGATGCTTCCGTATGTATTCTTTGATGAAAACAAATCTGACCCAAGAGCAGATGTTCAAGTGCTTTCTACCGAAACAGGAGAGTTTTCAATCGACAATCTCGAAGCAGATGCAATGTCTATCAACAAAAATACAATCGATATAATTGGTTCTAGGTTAAAAAACAGTGAGTCGGAAATAACAATCACTGGAACTACCGATGGTAAAAAAGAAGCTAAAACAGTTGCTAAGAAAAGAGCCGAATTTGCTAGGGATTATTTAGTCGTTAATTATGGTGTAGACCCCAATAGAATTAAAACTAAATTTCAAGACCTCCCAAACAAAGCATCTTCTCCAAAAATTCCTGATGGAATTGAAGAAAATAGAAGAATAGAATTTTCTACAAATGATGCGAACCTATTAAATCCTATTTCGATTGAATTAGAAAGACAAACTTTTGCATCACCAAATTTAATTGAGTTCAATCCAAAAATTAATACTACTGATTCAATAAAATCATGGAATTTTGAAATCACTCAAGAAGATAGATTGGTTAAAAGATTTGCAGGTACTGGCGATCCTAAAAATCTTCAGTGGGCTGTTCTCCCTAACGATTTGGCTAGAACAAAAGTTCCTATCGATTATACTTTCTATGCAGAAAATGTTAAAGGTAAAGACGATCAAATATCTGGGAGCATCCCTGTAGATTATTTTTCTACTTCAAGAAAAGAATCAGAAAAAAGATCAGATAAAGAGATTTCTAAGTTTTCGCTCGTAGTATTTGATTTTGATAGCCCAGAAATTTCATTTATTGATAAAGAAATACTAAAGAAGAACGTCATACCATCTATTAATCCAAAATCAATAATTCAAATCTACGGATATGCTGATAGAATAGGTCAGGACGGCTATAACAAAAAGCTTTCATTAAAACGAGCTGAAGCTGTTAAAAAATATATTGAACCTTATGCCAAGTCTAATGTTATTGAAGTATATGGTATTGGAGAAAATATTGAACTTTATGATAATAACTTACCTACGGGAAGGCAACTTTCAAGAACGGTTCAGATTTACGTAATTACTCCAAAAAATTAAGAAAAATGGATAGTCATACTTATAAATATTTAGATAAAATAAATTCACCTTACGACCTAAGGAAACTTCCTAAAACTGCATTATCTGATGTTAGCGACGAAGTAAGAGAATTTGTTGTAGATACCATTACCAAAACTGGTGGTCACTTTGGTGCTGGTCTTGGAGTTGTAGAGCTAACTGTTGCTTTGCATTATGTATTTAATACTCCAAAAGATAAAATTGTTCTTGATACTGGTCATCAAGGCTATCCACATAAAGTATTAACTGGTAGAAAAGACTTACTTCACACTATCAGAACTCAAGGCGGACTTTCAGGATTTTTAAAAAGAGCTGAATCAGAATATGACAGCTTTGGAGCTGGTCATGCCTCTACTAGTATTTCTGCCGCTCTTGGTATGGCAGCAGCTAGAGATATTAATAAAGATAATTACAAAGTTGCTGCAGTTATTGGCGATGGTGCTATGACTGGTGGTCTAGCATTCGAAGCTTTAAATAATTGTGGTGTTCAGCAAAGAGACATTCTTGTTATTATGAATGATAATAATTTCTCTATTGCTCCTAATGTATCTGCAGTATCTAATTATTTTAATGATGTATATACTAGCCAAACAGTAAATAGATTACGTGATAATATTTGGAATTTCGCTGGAAAACTTGATAACATTGGAGATAGAATCAGGCGAGCTGCTTCTAAATTGGAAGATGGTGTAAAAGCAATTGTAACACCTGGAGTCCTTTTTGAAGCTTTTGGTTTTAATTATATTGGACCAATAAATGGGCATAATATCCAAAAACTTGTTAAAATACTTGAATCAGTTAAAGAGCTTTCTGGACCAGTATTTTTACATGTTATTACAAAAAAAGGATATGGTTATAAACATGCTACAGTCGAAAAAAAATACCTACACGCTATTGGAAAAATTGATAAAATAACTGGTAAATCTCTCGATAAAAAGCCTAATGTGCCAAAACCTCCAAAATACCAAGATGTCTTTGGTGAAGCAGTTGTTGATATATTCAATCAAACTAAAAATACTGTTGCTATTACCGCAGCTATGCCTGGTGGAACAGGGTTGAACATCCCACAAGAAACACATCCAGATAGAGTACATGATGTTGGTATTGCAGAAGGTCATGCTGTAACTTTTGCAGCGGGTCTTGCTACAGAAGGTGTTGTACCAATTGTTGCTATTTACTCCACATTTTTGCAGAGAGCTTACGATCATATTATTCATGATATAGCAATTCAGAAACTGCATGTTGTATTTGCTTTGGATAGAGCTGGATTAGTAGGTGCAGATGGGCCTACCCACCATGGAGTTATGGATTTAAGCTATTTAAGGAATATTCCAACCATGGTTCTGATGGCTCCAAAAGATGAACAAGAACTAAGAGATATGCTATGGTCGGCAGTTCACATTTATAAAGGGCGACCTGTTGCCATTAGATTCCCACGTGGAGAAGGGATTGGAGTTCCTATCCAACCAATGAAAGAAATTAAATTAGGCTCTTGGGAAGTTTTGGAAGAGGGAAGCGATGTTGCAATTCTTGCTACTGGTAAAATGGTTGATAATGCCGCCAAAGCAGTAGATAAATTGAATACATTGGGTATTTCTGCAGAGTTAGTAAATGCTCGGTTTATCAAACCGCTTGATGAAGAAATGCTTAAGTCTATTTGTAACAGGTTCGACAGAATTATCACAGTTGAAGACGGACAAATATCTGGTGGATTTGGTAGTGCTGTTTCAGAGTTTATTACAAGTAATGGTTTTTCTACAAAATTAACCATGCACGGAATAGAAGATGGATTTGTTGAACATGGCACTCAAGAACAGCTTCATCACGATTTAAAACTTGATTCGGACGGAATTGCAGAATTTGTAAAAAATATTTTAGTAAAAGAGCAGATTTCTTAAAATTTTATTTGGAAACAATTAGAGAAGTTCTTATTTTTGTGACTCTTTAAAAATAAGAAATGAATTATGATTCCGTAGCTCAGCTGGTAGAGCACTTGACTTTTAATCAAGTGGCCTCGGGTTCGAATCCCGACGGAATCACCAAAAGCCTTGTAATTTTTTACAAGGCTTTTTTTTTACTAATTTGATAAGTTTGATTTATACTAGACTGTTTTATTTTCAATAATAATGAGATAATCTAGCATACTTAGATTTATGTTTAAACACTAGCTCATAAGTTATGGATGGAATTAATATGAAAATACCAAAATTATTACAATTATTCTTTATTTGTTTAACCTTAAATTTAATTGCATTTTTCTCATTAAGAAAAATGGGTTTTGATAAAGATGATGCAATTACTTATGGAATACTAGGAGCTACATTTATTAGTATTATATATCTTTCATTGAGTAAAAAAATAAGACCTTAAAAACACTTTTTTCCAATTTAAATATTGGAAAATATTTCTTGATAATTAAATCCGATAAAGAAAAATATTACAAAAGCTTTATTAAAAATTAAATATACTCTTTTTGGAAATATTTTTTACCATTTCTCAATTAACTCTAATATATGGTAATCATGATCACCTATAGTAGCTGATAAACCATAATCTAAATAAACATCAAGTGCTAATAAGCTAATTTCAGCATCATTAATTGTATCACCAAAGATATTAATATATGATCCTTCTGGAGTTATGAAAATACCTTGTGACTCTTCATCAAAATACCAAGTGTCTTTAACAGGATTTATCTTTGCCCAATAACTGCCACCAAAAGGTCCAACAACTTCAAGCTGCCCATACCAAAGCAATGTACTATCTGTATAAAGCTCTATTGTATCACGCCTATCATAAATAATTGAGTCTTTTCCCCAAGTTATTGTATCACCAATAAATTTGTCTGTATAGCTAGTGATAGCCCATTTCCCATAGAAATCATTCATTTTATATTTGATTTCCTCATTATTATTATCGTCACAGCTAATGATAAATAATATCATAATATAAATTATTAAATTAAATTTCTTCATATTAATTGTCATTGGAATATTACACTAATATTATGACTTATTGAATCGCTTTTATAGGTATGATTTTTACTACTTTCGAAATAAACTTGAGCATTATCAATGATGAAGCTATATTTCATTGTGTCGTTCATTTC
Source organism: Candidatus Kapaibacterium sp. (assembly GCA_028376765.1). Taxonomy (GTDB): domain Bacteria; phylum Bacteroidota; class Ignavibacteria; order Kapaibacteriales; family UBA2268; genus JAJRPT01. Next base: position 1,251 of record JAONBD010000037.1, on the reverse strand, counting down.
ATTTATGATAGTTGCTTCTGCAAACATGTTTATTGTATTTACCTTTGATTCGATTGACCAAACCCCTTCCGTAGGTGGAATTACAAATTTTTCAGAATTACTATTACTAAAATCTCCAACGATTCCAGTCCAAATAAAGGTGCCATCTTCAATAATTTCTAGCGTGTCCCTTGTTTGTGTAATTACAGGGTTCTCTCCAGCATTATTTACTGTTTCATATCTAGCCAAAAGTCCGATGAAATCCCTTTCTAAAATCCCACGAGTGGCTATTCCACCATATCCTTTATTATCATCGTCTTTACACCCAACAAGTCCTATTAATATAAATATCGCTAAGAAATATTTCATATTTAACTCCGTTAAAATACTTATCTTTTTAATTTATTATATTTTTTCATTTGTTCTAGTCTTTTTCTCGTAATGGGCCAAAACCTATTTAATATTATTATAGTTTTTTCATCTATACTTGCATTCATCTTATAGTCTTTAATACTATTTATTTTTACTGCTTTATTAATCTTCTTAATCTGTTACTCTTTTTAAATTGAAATAATCAGTTCTTGAACCATTATGTGGTCCTATTATATGCTGTACTAACTTCATATTTTCATTTGTTAATTCGTCTAGAATTCCAAATACACTAAGATTTTGAGTTCGATTTTCTTCTTCCCATTTATATACTTCATCCAAGTAGATTCTAATTTCAGAAATTTTATCACTATCAATACCTTTTTTAACTGAATACCATGTTCCTTCACCGTTTCCATATTCCACTCTTTGCTTAGTATCATCACCCCAATCATGGTATATTGAACCGCCCCAACTCAAATAATTATCTGAAGTCATATCAATTATATGATCAAAATATACTGTGTCTTTTGATACTATTGTCATGCTATCATCATAAGATATTAAAACTCTTGATTGAAGTTCCCATTTGCCAATAATATTTTCATTTGTAAATTCTAGGTTGTCTTTTTTCGCTGGAGAATTCCCACCATTATCATCACAAGCTAACACTGTGATAAATAGAATTATTCCTATTAATTGTTTCATTTAATTATTCTTTTAATAGATTATTTGCCAATAATATTTTCTTTAACAAATATACTTAATCTTAACTTTTTTACAAATTTTATCTACAAGAATAATTATCTCCATTTAATTTTAACTCACTAAAACATTACTTACAATCCAATATTCAGTCCCCATATTTTCTAAACCATTTGCAAAATATGGGTAAATGATTTT
>JAONBD010000036.1 GCA_028376765.1 Candidatus Kapaibacterium sp. | reverse complement strand
TTGGCATTTGCACCATCTCCTAGCAAATTATAGTCATACATCTTACTTTTTAGAGTTTCAGTATCTGATAGGACTTTTACTATAAGATTCCATACTTCTTCATCTGCTGAATTTATATCCATTGATTTTTTTACTGGACAAGTCTGGGTAGCTTTTTTACTACTGTTGAATTTCCGTTCTGGTAAGGGGCAATAATAAAACTGTTCATCATTTACTTTCTTAATCCTACCTGTCATTGGAGTAGAACATCCACCACAAGTCAGAAAATCACGAAGTAGGTACGAATGCTTCATCTTATTAAATTGTCTTCTCTTGGATAACTTGCCACTTCTAACTTGAGTTGCCTTCTCATATAATTCTATCGATATTAATGCTGGTATTACATTTGTTATTTTTTCACCAGTTTTACCATCTGTATAAGTATCAATCCCAATATAGTTCTTATTGCGAATGATTGTTTGAAGCGAACCTAAGCTCCAGTTAGGGTTGCCTCTTCTGGTAGGAATATTGTTTGACTCTAATTCCTGTTTAACATCAACCAATGAGACACCATTCACATATTGAGTAAATATATGATTTACCCATTTACTCTCTACTGGGTGTTTGACTAGCTTGTTAGCAGTTCCATCTGATTCAAGGGTATAACCAAAAGTTGGCAATCCGCCTCTCCAGTAATTCTGCTTCACCTTTTCTAGCTTGCCAAGACGAGAGCGTTGCGAACGTAATGAGTTGTCGTATTGGGAAATCTCAGATAGTATTCCTAGAACCATATTTTCAAGACCATCTTGGGTGTCATGGACTCCTTTTGGAGTATATAGCTTTACTGAGTTCTTAACCATCTTTTGACGGATTAAGAACCATGTGGTTTGGTTACGAGAAATTCTATCTGTGTTGAATGCGTAAAGATGCTTAACGATGCCATGGTCCATCTGTTTCAGTAGGTTATTCATGACGGGTCTATTTGCAAGTGTATCTTTTGCACTACTTTTTCCACCCTCATTATGGAGCTTGTAATCCATTCCAAGTTTAGAAGCCAGTTCAACACCAATACTAGTTTGAACTTGTATAGATGTGCCTTCTAATTGTATCGCAGAACTTACACGGGAATATATGTGTAGTATTTCTTTCAATGTTGAGTAATGATGATTGAGCAAAATTAGTGTTGCCCGAATATACCCGAATCTTGGCAATAATAACAGATAATATTATGTGATTAAGTAAAATTATTGTCAGGATGTATATTGAATGATATAATAATCTCACATGAATGTTGACATTTGAAAAATAATACTTGACATACGTCAATTTGTTTTGTATATTTGTCCAGTTGTAAAAATACAAATCAGGTAAAGCTATGGAAAGACAGTACGCAATTTCAGAAATATTAAATTTAATAGAGTCTAATGGTGGTAAACTATCAAAGCAAGGACTCTTTAATATACTTGATAAAGAGTATGCTGAAGGTGAAGATTACCTTAAATATTCTAAGCAAACGATGCTTAGTCGACGAACGTCAACCTCTATCATTCAAAGGCAGGGTTTAAACCCAGATTTGATTAACAAAATACACCCTGAACTATCTTCAGTAGGAGTAATAGTAGGTAGATTTCAAGTTGATGATTTGCACGAAGGTCACTTATCATTGATTAACCGAGTAAAGAAAAAACATAGAAAAATTGTTATATTTCTTGGAGTAACACCAGTCTTATCTTCTAAGCGTAATCCACTTGATTTTGAGTCAAGAAAGAATATGATTGAGAGCCAATTCGACGATGTCACTGTAATACCTTTGCCTGATATGTCATCAAATGAATTATGGTCAAAGACATTAGATACGAGAATAGCTGAAATACATCCGAATTCATTAATCCTTCTTTATGGTTCAAGAGATAGTTTCATTGCACATTATTCTGGAAAACATTCAACTTATGAATTACAGAGCGTGGTTACAGTTGCTGGTTCGCAGATTCGAGAAGATATATTAAGTAATAATTATACTAGTAAAGATTTTAGAGCAGGTAATATCTATGCTACATTTAATCAATACCCTAAAGTATATACAACGGTCGATGTTGCAATAGTTAGAGATGATGAACTACTACTTGGGAAAAAATCAAATGAATCAAAGTATAGATTTGTAGGAGGATTCACAGACCCAACGGATACTAATTTTGAGCATTCTGCACGAAGAGAAGTAATGGAAGAAACTGGACTCGAAGTAAATGATTTCAAATATATTGCCAGTCATAAAATTGATGATTGGAGATATAGAAATGAGATTGATAAGATTATTACAGTTTTCTATAAAGCAACTTATATGTACGGCAAAGCTCAGCCAGCAGATGATATAGCATTTTTAAAATGGTTTAAGCTAAGAGATATTAACAAAGACGATGTGATGCCAGAGCATCATATATTACTAGATTCATTAATCAAATCAGAAGGATAATTATCATGTTTTCAAATAATATAATACTAGACACAGACAGCTACAAAGTTAGTCATTACTTGCAATACCCTAAAGACACAGAGATTGTTTATTCTTACTACGAAAGTAGAGGTGGTAAATTTCAGGATGTGATATTTTACGGATTACAATACTACATTAAAGAATACTTAACAGGTAAAGTTGTTACTAAAGAAAAAATACAAGAAGCAAAAGGATTACTATCTAGTCATTTCTCAACTGAATCAATTTTCAATGAGAAGGCATGGACAAGATTGCTAGAGAAGCACGATGGTCATCTACCCATTAGGATTAAAGCAGTACCAGAAGGTATGAAAATTCCATTTCAAAATGTTATGATGACAATTGAGAATACTGACCCAGAATTTTATTGGCTTACTAATTACCTTGAGACACTTCTTTCAAGAATATGGTATCCATGTACTGTAGCGACATATTCGCATGGAATTAAAGAAATAATAAAAGAATTTCATGAAAAGACAAGTGATTCATTAGATGGTATTGATTTTAAGTTACATGATTTTGGTTCGAGAGGTGTATCATCAACCGAAACTGCGGCAATAGGTGGAGCTGCACATTTGATAAACTTCTTAGGAACAGATAATCTAATTTCAATGAGGCTTCTAAATAAATATTATTCAGCTAGTGCCAATTCTGGATTTTCGATTCCAGCTTCTGAACACTCAACAATTACTAGTTGGGATGATGAATTAGAAGCATTCAAGAATATGCTAAGTAGCTACCCTACAGGATTAGTTGCCTGTGTTAGCGATAGCTATGATATATTTAATGCTTGCGAGAAGCTATGGGGTACAGAACTAAAAGATGAGATATTAAATAGAGATGGGGCATTAATAGTCCGTCCTGATTCAGGTAACCCAGAAGAAATCACTCTTAAAATTATAAATATACTTGGCGAAAAGTTTGGCTATACAATCAATTCAAAAGGATATAAAGTATTAAACCCTAAAATTAGAATCATTCAAGGTGACGGAATCGATTTAGCTATGGTCAGAGATATACTTGCAAACTATCTAATTAATGGATGGTCTGCTGAAAATATAGCATTTGGTTCTGGAGGAGGATTGTTGCAGAAACACGACCGAGATACTCAGAAATTTGCAGTTAAATGTAGTGCAATTAGAAAAGCTGACAAGTGGTATGACGTATTTAAAGACCCAATCACAGATAAAGGTAAAACTTCTAAGAAAGGAAGGTTACAGTTGATTAAATCAGAAAATGGATTTGAGAGTGTTCGAGAAAACCCTACAAATATTGACCTGCTAGAGACAGTCTTTGAAAATGGTATTTTAAAAAAAGAATTCACTCATGATGAAGTGAAAGCAAATATTAATATGTTAATGAAATAAACCAAATAGGATAGGATATGACAGGAATACTTTCACAAATAATAGCATTATCTGGATTTGGTAATGACTACTTAAAAAATGGTAAGCTACCTGAAGGTTTCTACCAAGATAATTTAGCTTTTCAATTCTGTAATACTGTTGATTTCAGAGTGTTTAAGAAGAAACTTTTCTTTTTAAAACCGAAAGAATCTCAAATAGCTGATAATCCAATTGAGTGGTTTAAATACTTGAAAAATGATGGTTGCCGTTCATTAAGATTGTACTTTGAATATTCTAAAGACCAATCATTCGCTAAAGACCATAAACTTGCTGGACTAGTTGGTGGTGGTGGTTCTTGGCTGATTGAAGCAGTTTATGATTCGTATTCTAATTATTGGGCAAATAGATGGGAAGTATCAAACCAAGATGCTCCAGATAATAAAATATGGGCAGTTAACTATGGTATGACAGTTCAAAAACAACATAAGAGCAATCTACAAATTGACCAAAATAATATAAAAGAAAGACTCGATACGACGTTAACAGAAATCACTGAATTTGCCTTTAAACATGATTTAGAATATTGGGGTAAGCAGTTTGAAGAAGCTAAAAAAACTTTGAATAGTGATACTCCAAATGAAAGTTATTACAACAAGAATTTAATCCCATTAAATAACTATTCGCTAACTGCAAAGCAGATTCTATTTTCCGCAGGCTCTTCTTGGGTCTTTGGAGGAATGGGTTCGTGGAATGATTTAGGCTTTGATAAAGAAGAAGATAATGAGTTGTATGATAGGTTGTCAGAGCGACTATATGATGATATAAACCAAGCATTAATTTCTGCCACAAATTCATATTGAAAAATATTCCTAATAAATGGGTAGTTGACTTATGGCGTAATAAACCTCAACTACCTTGTTTTCAGGTTTATTATGGTGATTTTTAATCAATCAAATAGATTCAATGACAACATCTTATCAGTTTCAGCCAGTAATAAATCTTTATCATGGCTAATAACATTAACTAACTGATACCTGCTTCCAGTAAGCATACTTTCACTTCGCCATTGAAACTGGGACATAGTTTTATCTTCACCTGAATCATACCACCAAGTTGAATACAAAATATCATCACCTTGAGTAAGTGTACAGTAATATATTTCGATTCCAGACACAGTTATGGAAGACTCATTTTGAATCTTATATCCATTCCCTCTCCAGCATATTAAGGGAGAATGTTCAGCCGAATAAAAGTTTACACTCGGTTTGATGTAGAGTAGAATACCATCTTTCTCATATTTGAGAACTCCCAAATGCTCAACGCTACAAGTATATTCGATGGTACTAAGGCTGATAGACTGTTTATCTAATGTGTTAAGTTCTTTCTTAGCTATATTCCCAAATCTGATACTAGTAAAAATTACAAGCAATATAAGTAAGATTAGGTATGTAATTTTTTTTATGATAGGCGAGCTAGTTATTTGTTGCAGTTCAACAGCTCTACTTGGAATCTTATTAACGACGTACCAAAGTGGTAGAACGACATATAAACAAAAGCTGAATATCCCAATTAATTCGTGTGATAGAGTATTTGGTGGAGAAACGAACATTATAAGTAATATGATACGGAATAGATTTGAGAGTGAAGAAAGTAGGAATGACAATATTAATACGCTGATGATACTTAGATAGCTATACCTTGATTTATTCTTCTTTTGCTCCATTGCGATGAATATTACACCGATAAAAAGGCTCATTACCATCATGTTTAAGCCCATACATTCTGGGTCAACTGAGAATGGATTTCCTGAGACTATTAACTGGTTTCCAACTTGTTTAATATCTGAGTAAATATAGTTTAATATTACCCCAGCCCATTCCGTAAGCTTCAGTCTTATCTCAAAACCAATTACTTTATTTAGATGCTGGCTAATCGGAGATATAATCATTAATAGCAATATGGGAATATTTGTAAGCTTCCCAAATCTTGATTCATATATGAAAAACATGGTGCTGACGACAGCGAAGAAGTACACAGTTTCTTGCTTTAATACAAAGAATAAAGTCAGTAATAAAATAGAAGCAACACCATACCTATATGATATATTGTTAGTCCTATTTGCAGCTACAAATGGTAATACCATTATAAATAGAATAAGACTAAAATCGAACACCATATACTCACTCAGCTTGCTATAAGCTAGGGCGAATATAGTTATTAGGGAGATAATTGCAATTAAATTATCTTTACTAAGAAGCTTCTTCAAGCCATGAACCTCTTCTTATAAACCACTATCAATAATAATCCAAATATCCCAATCATCACCCATTCATGTGGCTCTGGAACTGCTCCAGATGATTTCATCGAAGCATTTTTTAGGCTATTTTTATTCTCATCAATACCAAATCTCTCATAGTCTTTAATAGTTTCGAGTACAATCAAAGATGAGACTGGACTAACGATATATGCTTCATTCGCAATACTTACTAGCTCTTCTACTTCTTTATTTTCACTATTGAAATAATCATTACCGTACTTATTCATAAGGTTTGAGTAAGCAAATAGTCGAAGTAGATGGTCAGGTGCTTTAGATTGAACAATATTAGTATCACGCAAGATGCTAATATCTGCCATCTCAATATCGATTCTATTTGAATCTAGTACATCTTTAGGGAATATATTTTCAGTTAATATTTTAGTAATATCACTAGAGCTTCCAGAATAGAAGTTAAATAAGTCATATTCTTTTAATGTCTTTAGATACGGTGAGCTTATCTGACCCAGTTGTAAAATATTGATTTTACTTTCGTGCTTTTGCAAGCCTGAAGTTAAGTTCTTATAAAACTTAGTATCTTCAATATCAGAGATGTTTGGTGAAAGCTCTTCAGACTTAGTAATCAGAAGTGAGTTATCTGGGTTAGGGATTTCATTAAATGGAAACAGGCTGAAATTTCTTTGGCTTAGTTTATCAAATACTTCCTCGCTATTTGTGTTATCTACTTTTATCATTTTATCATAATGTACATAGATATTCTTACCTCTAGCTTGCTGGATTACTTTATTAAATTCTGACTCATTCCAGCTCTTATTCATATCTAAATAAATATTTTGAATATCTTCTGATACCCACTCTAACTTTTGCTCAACCATATGATAACTATATTCACCAAATGAGAAGTGTGATGAAGAGAGAGGAGTCGCTTTAAGCGATAATTCCCAGTCATTTCTGTATTCACCTGTATAAATATATTTAGAATCGATTTCTTTATTAAATCCTCTCGGCATATTAAGAACTTCAACGGAATTATCTGATACTATATCAATCACAGAAGTCTCAAGTGTATTCTTTAGGAATGGTCCTTCAAAGTATATACTGTTTAGAGTTAGTTTATCACCTTCTTTTTCAAGTGGTGAAGTTATCCCAACTTTAAAGATTCTATTCTCCTTGGGCGTACATGGGAATACTGTAACTGAGAGTCTATTGCCTTCCTGCCAGTGCATTAATGCTGGGTCTCTACGCTCTATACCAACAATACTCACGTAAGCACTATCAGCTTTTGACTTGGTTGTCAACCTTGATTTTTCTTCCTTACCTTCTATCCATAGTGATAATGAAGTAGCAACTGAGCCTTCAGGTAAATGAAATGTATATACAGATTCTTGTTGATTACTCTCCCATGAAGCACTATTTTTAATAGTGATTATCTTTTCAGTATATGCTAATCTATAATCTGGATAAACTTTGATATTGTTTAGTACATCTATAGTTGATAAATCTCTACCTGACCACAATCTCCTATGGCTCTGATGCCTTGCATTAAAGTTAGATTTTAAGAGTTTGATTCTGGTATCAATATCTAAGTTTAGCTCGCCAAATAAAGAGATTCCAATATTTACCAGTGGGTCATGGGTTCTGCGTTCATCAAAATTCCTATTCATTCCATTGCCACCCCACATTCTACCAAATGTATCAAAGATATATCTACCTTTGATAATGTCAGAAGTAAATGAGTCAGTTGAAATATCTTGGCTTAACAATACCCATGTTGGCAGAGTATTATCAGGTCTCAGAATTATTGATGAATGAGCTTTATGTATATCAGTATGAAGTGAATTCCATTTGGTCAAGAATAATGATGTAATAAATAATGGTGCAATTAAACCTGCGAGGAAGTACATCATCTCTTTTTTAGATTTCTCAAGTTTAACCATAATGGAAATTATAGAAACCACTATAATAAGTGGTACAAACAAGTTGAATGTAAGCCCTAAAAAGATTAAACCAATTAGACCAATTCCATAAGTTGGGATAAGATAGATAGCGAAATATAGTATGAATACAAAACCAGCTCCAATTGAGAAATAAGTTAAGTTTTTGAGGTTTGGACTGAGCTTATCAATTAAACCAAATGCTTGAAAAGATGCAATGAAGTAAACTAAATATACCATTACCCATGTAGGGAAATAGCCAAATATTTCTATAGTATTATTTAATATAAAGCAGAGTAACAGGAAATGGGATAATGATATGGTCAGGAAGACTTTATCAGTTTTCCAGAATCTAAACTTCAGCTTTTTGTCAGCTTGGATGCCTAGTATATAAACTATAGTTATTGCCAACCCTACAAAGAAGACTAGTATATTAGCATCTTGAGCTTCGAGAACTCCTCTCCTTGTAATGAACATCATAATCGTTAATATGATTGATAAAGCATAGCCAACTTTCATGCTTTTCTTCTGGCTTGAATCTATATTTAGCATATATACATAGGAATTTTTGTTAAATCAAATAAATGAGTTGCTTAATTTACGGTGGTTAATAATTTAATGTTTCAATATATTATTCATAATGCTTTGAAGATTCTATCAACCTATGCTTAATTTTCTTCTGTAAGCGTTGAGGAGAAAGCACTTTCACTCCTTCACCAAAACCTAATATCTCACGCTCAAGCTCGAAATTCCAAATCACTTGAATCTCAAATATCACACCATCATCCATCTCTTTTAGTACCTTCTGACTTGGATGTAAAGGCTTAGTAACAATATATGGATAGTTAGACTTATTAATTTTCAGTACGATTGTACTGGCTCTTTGTCTCGGTGTTTTTGATACTCCTAATACATCATCAAAATAATTTAAGATAAAGTCTTCATCTGCATGAATATATAATTCAGTAGATAAAGGTTCTACTTGTGATATTCTATCAAGAGCAAGAATGTAATAGTTTTTAGGGCTTTTTTTATTTACTCCCAACACAAACCACCTGTTTCTATATTCTTTTAATAAATACGGTATAAAGATTATCTGCTGTGATTTATCAGCTTTGAAAGATTTGTATTCAACTAAGGTTGCTTTTCTCTCGATGATTGATTTGTGTATTGGGTTGATGAAATTCAATCCCTTTAGTAAATCATTTTTTTCAAATTGTATGAAGCTTGCTCCATCGCTTTTAGTAGAATATACTTTACTTTCAAGCTTTGTAATCATTTCAGTTAGCTCTGAGAAATAACTAAACCCTTTAAACTGCTTCAGAATACCAACAGCTTCATTCATCTTATCCAAGTCAATAGATGAGATTGGTAAATTAGTAATACTATAATCCTTGTCTTCATACTTATAATATTTTCGCTCAAATACAACAATAGGAGCATTATAACCCAGCTTATCAGACCGCATGGTTTGAATATCCTGCTGGATTGTGCGGTAACTCACGCCATCTTGAATGCCTTCATATTCATATAAGGCATCAGAGACTGCATCTACTAAATCTGCAAGTGTCCATTTCTTATAAATATTTCTAAGGCATTCATCTATTACTTTATATCTGATTAGTGCTGATTTATTTGCTGGCATTTATTCAATCCTGAATATTTATTTAACCCAATTTAGTAAAAATTTACTTAACTACACACTCTATATGTGTAGATTCAAGCGAGTTATTTATTTTAAAATTTAATTTCAGACCTAACCTCAATATAATACAATGAGTTTAGATTTAATTCAATGTTATCAATAATAAAATTTCTGCTACACATATATGGTGCGTAGATGAACTTTAGCTTTGAATTATAAGAAACGAGACACAAATCGAAAATGTTCTTTCAAATCAAATAGAATTTAAAAATATTGGATAAAGTCTAATCTATTGCCTAGTTGAGTGATTCTTACATCACCATTGTATAACATAGTTCTACTATGATTATATCCAGCAAGATTAGTTCAAATCCAACCACGCTATGGGTTGTAGGTTCGAGTCCTATCCTTATCTAATAAGGTAGCTCAATTGGTAGAGCAATAGCCACAATTAAAATGCAGGTTCGAGTCCTGTCCATGGAAACATGGTCGCATAATTGGTATTGCACTGAATTGTTAATTCAGCACTCAAAGCTAACCACTTTTAAAAATGGTTGTCGAATACCAAATTGGTATAAATTCTAGGGTAACAAAGCTTTTTCAGTTTATTCTGACAAAGCACATTCTCTTCAGCCAGATGATGATGGATACCGTTATTGAAATTAATTAGGATTTCTATTCTGAAAAAATCAAATTTACTACAATTGTAGATTGAAACTTTTTTAGAATATCAGGAATAAGTAATTGAGTTAACTAAAATCAGATTCCGCTCGAAGAGAATGAGTTATTCTGGTTATTAATGAATATAAATATTAATTAAAATTTAAGGTTTTCACAATGAAACTAATAAAAATATACCCATATACAGTTGGGTTGGTGTACAAAGGAGATGCTTTTCAGAAAGTAATTACAGAAGGTAGATATTTTGTAAAACCTTTTGAAAATGTAATCATCTACGATATGACAAAAGAATTCAGACCAAGTACAGATTTAGAGATACTTCTCAAAGATGAAGAGTTGGCTGAAATGCTTGATGTTATCGAAATCTCAGACAATGAAATTGGAATATATTATGAAGGCAAGAACTATAAGAATATCTTAACACCCGGCAAGTACGCTTGCTGGAAGAATGCAAAAGACTACTCTGTTGAGATAACTGATACTAACGATATGAAAGTTGATATAAATCTGAATAAGACTATCCTTTTTCACCTAAATACAAAACAGTATATCCAGACCTGCAATGTTGAGAAATACCAAAAAGGCTTACTTTTCGTAGATGGCGAGCTAGTTGAAACACTTGGTGCTGGAGTTTACTATTTCTGGAAAAATTTAAGAACTATCAATGTGAAAATCATAGATACTAGAGCTTTACAAATGGAATTCTCTGGTCAGGAAATCTTAACTAAGGATAAGGCTAATATAAGGTTAAACTTTATCGGTAGATTTAAAATAGTTGATGAGTTGAAAGCAGTTCTTGAGAACAATGACTACGAGAGACAGCTTTATGTGATAATGCAACTAGCTCTGAGAGAATACATCGGAACTAAAACACTTGATGCAATTCTTGAAAATAAGCTATCCATAGAGAAGGAAATTCTTGAAGCGTTGAAATCTAAAGCTAGTGAACTAGGAATAGATATATTAAGTTGCGGAATAAAGGATATAATTCTTCCGGGTGATGTCAAAGAGATTATGAATAAAGTTCTAATCGCTGAGAAGAAAGCCCAAGCTAACTTAATAAAAAGAAGAGAAGAAACTGCTTCTACTAGAAATTTACTAAATACTGCCAAGCTTATGGGAGATAACAAAATGTTGTTCAAGCTAAAGCAGATGGAATACATAGAAACTATCGCAGAGAAAGTTGGCAAAATCTCTCTTGGTACTGATGTACAATTTACTACTCAAATGAATAAGTTATTTGAGCCAGAGGCATAATAATGTTTACAAAAGAAATACTAAATAAATATATAGAAGAGGGGCTAGTTAGGGTGCAAACTCATCCTAACGAAGACCTCTCCATTTACAACTATACTCAGAAAGTGCAATTTGATTCGCTTTGGGATGAAGTGACTCTTGCCTGTAGAGGTCTTATATTAGATGCACATAATAGGGTTATAGCTAGACCATTTGCTAAATTCTTTAATCTTGGTGAGAAAGTAAATCAAGTAATCCCTGAAGAATCATTTGAAGTATTCGAGAAGCTAGATGGTTCGCTTGGAATACTATATTGGGTAAATGACGAACCATATATTTCAACAAGAGGTTCATTTGATAGTGAGCAATCTGTTATAGCGACAAGAGTATTAAAGAGTAAATATTCTCATGTAATCGAAAGCCTTGATAAAAGTATCACTTATCTATTTGAGATAATATATCCAGATAATAGAATCGTGGTTGACTATGGTGGACTTGAAGATATTATTTTAATTGGTCTAGTTAATAACAAGACTGGGGATGAAATAGATTTACCTGAAATTGGATTTCCAATTGTAAAAAAGCATAATGGTTTATCTGATATTAACAAGTTGAAATCTCTTGAAGAAGATAACCGTGAAGGATTTGTCATAAAGTTTTCTAGCGGTCTGAGATATAAAATTAAGTTCAGTGAGTATTTAAGGATTCACAGAATTGTTACCAATGTATCAAATATAAGTATTTGGGAATACCTTAGAACTGGGCAGAGTTTAGATGAAATAATTGAAAGAGTACCAGATGAGTTCTACAAATGGGTGCTTGAAACTAAGAACGAATTAGAAAGTAATTATAAACAAATAGAAGATAAGTCTAAAGCTGATTATAAGGTACTTGGTACTAGGAAAGAAACCGCTTTATACTTCCAAACCTGTAAATATCCATCAGTGTTATTTAATATGCTAGATGATAGGGATTACAGTGAAACAATTTGGAAGATGCTAAGACCAATCTTCTCAAAACCATTTTCAAATATGGATGAATAAAATGAAAAAAGTAATAATAATGCGTGGGTTACCCGGAAGTGGTAAATCAACTTACGCTAAGAAATTGATAGACGAAAAACCAAACTCTTATAAGCGAATCAACAGAGATGAGCTGAGGGCTATGCTTGATAATGGGCATTTCAGTAAAGGAAATGAAAAGTTTGTCAAGAAATTAAGAGATGAACTGTTAATCGAGGCTCTTAAAGAAGGTAAGCACGTAATCATAGATGATTTGAATTTATCATCTAAAAATGAAGCTCGAATCTCACAACTAGTGCAAGAGTATATCAAAGAAAGTAAAGAAAATGTAAAAGTTGAGATTGTAGAAATTGATACTCCAGTTGAAGTCTGTGTTGAAAGAGATTCAAAGCGTGAAAAGCCAGTTGGCAAGAAAAGAATTAGAGAGCTAGCTCATAAGTTTTATAAGAAAGAACTTGAGTATAGAGTGCAAGATACGAATCTTCCAAAAGCCATTATATGCGACCTTGACGGCACTCTATCTCTACTTAATGGCAGAGACCCATATATTGCATCAGAATGCGATAAGGATAAGTTAAATGAGCCAGTAGCTAATCTATTGAAGACCTATAAGCAACTGGGTACTAATATTATACTTTTCTCAGGTAGATATGATACATATAAAGATAAGACTATTGCTTGGCTAGATACACATGGAATAGAGTATGACCTTTTGGAAATGCGTAAAGAAGGTGATATGCGTAAGGATGCTATCATTAAACGTGAATTATTTGATACATTTATTGAAGGCAAATATA
>JAONBD010000035.1 GCA_028376765.1 Candidatus Kapaibacterium sp. | reverse complement strand
CACAACTTTTAGTGATACTCGCTTCTCGAAATATTGGTGCATAGGGAAAATGACTAACGCCAATGCCATATTTATCCCAAACTTAATCAAAGGGATGCCTTCCGAATATTCATCTGTCCATGGATCTATTATTACAAGGATAAACTCAAACAAAAATATAAATGACAGAAACACCAAAGCTCTCGCCATCCACTCTTTCATATTCATACACCCCGAGAGTAGCAATATCACACCCAAGAACACAACCACCGCACCAATCGCAAGGTATTGCAGCCTATTTCTACGGCTGTCGGCTTCTTCTTTGGCTATTGCGGCTTTTTCTTCAGCTCTTTCGGCTTCTATTCTGTCTCTTTCTGTTGTTAGTGCGTTTATTTTAGATGTGTTTTCTTGGTTGAAGACAGAATCTTTAAGGATAACGTATTCTTCATGAGCATCTAAAGCTTTTTCAAATTCTCCTTTTTGTTTATATGCCTTAGCAAGATTTTTTAAAGCATTACTTCTTTTATTTAGCTCCCCTATTTCTTCAAATATACTGATGGACTCCTTAGTATATTGGATACCATTATCCAAATTAATATCTTTATTAATACTTACGAACTCATTCAACTCACTTGGATTGATATTCACACTATCTTGTGATAGATTTAAGTATAATGCAGCAATATTCTCGAGATTGATTGCAACCCCTAATTTATTACCTAGCTCTTCATTTATTTCTAATGCTTTGGGATAATATTCCAATGCTTTGGGATAATCAAACTGACGCATGTAAATAATACCTATATTTCCAAGATTTCTTGCCATTCCAGTTTTATTTCCTAGCTCTTCATATAGTTTTAATGATTTTTCAGAATATTCTAATGCTTTCGGATAGTTAGATTGTCTCTCATGAACAACCCCCAATATTTCCAAGATTAGCTGCAATGCCTTTTATATTATCAAGCTCTTTATTAATTGATAATGCACTGTCCCAAAATTCTAATGCTTTGGGATAATCTGATTTTATAGAATAATTAATAGCTAAGTTATTATAAGAGGCTGCCTCACCTTGTTTCCAATTAATATCATTAGCAAGAGCAAGTCCTTTTTCTCCATATTCAATTCCTTTATCAGGATTTATAGTATAATAAGCGAAAGATAATCTATGTAATAAATTTACATGATTAGTATCAGCTTTTGCATTGGGTAGCTCGGCCTCAAGTGAATCTATTCGTGCTTGCCCAGAGAGCTTTGCGGAGCTCCCGTAGCTTATTGCGAGTATTAGTAGGATTATTATGTATTTCATATTACTTCTATTGTTTGTAAGTACAATTACAATTTAAGAAAAAATAGGATTTGGGGGAGTGCTTGGGTTTTTGAGAAGTTTAGCCAACCCCAAATATTTTCCCAATCATTTATAAGATAAAAATAAATCGTTTTCTTGTATTTTGTTTTTGGTTGTGTAGCTTACGCCTAAAAAAGGTAGCTCACACTAAAGGTTGAGAACTTGAAAAAAGAGATGTGGTAACACTTTAAAAAGCGAAAAAGTGTTACCAAGTGTTACCAGATGTATGAAAACTTGAATTGGTATTATAGAAAAATATGGTAAATTGAAATACTTTATTTAATTTTGCGACATCAATAATTACAGAATGAAAAACCTTTAAACTCGAAGGAGAAACTATGGCTTTAAGAATTGCAGTAAATGGGTTCGGAAGAATCGGTCGCCAAGTGGTTAGAGAAATATTTAACCGAGATACTGAAATTGAAATAGTAGGAATTAATGACCTAACTAGTGCTTCAACACTAGCTCATCTTTTCAAGTATGATACTGTTCATGGTAAGTTTAATGGAGAGATTTCAGTTTCTGGTAATGATTTGATAGTAAATGGTAAGACCATTAAGATTAGTGCAGAAAAAGATCCAACTAATATTCCTTGGGACAATGTTGATGTTGTACTAGAATCAACAGGCGTCTTCCGTGATAGAGAGGGGATGGGTAAACATATATCTAATGGTGCAAAGAAAGTATTGCTATCTGCTCCAGCAAAAGGTGAGCTAGATGCAACTGTTGTTTTAGGTGTAAACGATAGCATTTTAACTGGCGATGAAAAGTTAATTTCTAACGCATCTTGCACTACAAACTGTTTAGCTCCAATGGTAAAAGTTTTAAATGATAATTTTGGAATGCAGTCAGGTTTAATGACCACAATTCACGCATATACCAATGATCAAAGAATACTTGATTTACCACATTCTGATTTGCGAAGAGCTAGAGCTGCTGCTGCCAATACAATTCCTACTACGACAGGTGCAGCTAAAGCAGTAGGGTTAGTGATACCTGAGCTAAAAGGAAAGCTAAATGGATATGCAGTACGAGTACCAGTGCCAGATGGCTCTTTAACTGATTTAACGGTAATTTTGGATAAAGAAGTAACAAAAGAAGAGATTAACCAAACCTTTAAAAATGCAGCAGAAGGAGCATTTAAAGGAATAATAGAATATAGCAACGAGCCATTGGTATCAAGTGATATAGTTGGTAATCCTGCATCTGTAATTTTCGATTCTGATTTGACTGACGTTCAAGGAAAATTAGTAAAAGTTGTTGGCTGGTACGACAACGAATGGGGATACTCAAACAGATGCGTAGATTTGATGATTAAGATTGGTTAATCGGAGATTAATAATTGTGATTATATATAGAGTTATCAACATTGAGAAAATTTTAAAAAAAATGTTTGGTATATATTAAAATCTACCATATATTTGTAACTCAAAAAAAGTCACATTCCTGAGTAGCTCAGTTGGTTAGAGCATTTGACTGTTAATCAAAGGGTCCGGGGTTCAAGTCCCTGCTCAGGAGCACCCAACTAAAGCCTTCAAATAAATGTTTGAAGGCTTTTTTAATTTCCCATTCCTAAGAGTTTACATATTTCTAACTTGTCTGAACTTAACTAAATTTATCTAATTAAATTAAAATTTTGGTGCATTCAGGGTGCATTTTTTTATTTGTTTATTAAAGCTCTTAAACTTTCAATATCAATATCCAGATAGTGTTCTTCAGTAGTTTTCAAATCTGAATGTCTTGCAAGTTTTTTTATAAATAATAAATTGGTATCCTTTTCAAGCAGATTAGTGATAAAGTATTTTCGGAATGAATGAAATAAGATGCCTTCCCGCTTGATTCCTAGTTCAACCAAGGAATTAGTTAAAACCTTACTCAAGTACCTTTTACTGCCTTCATTCCATTTGAATAACTTATCCCTGTTAGTTGTTCTTAACTCTGACTCTGATTTTATATTTAGTATCCGACTTTTACTAATTTATATTAATGTAATCGGGGCTCAGATTTTTTATTTTTCAATAATATCTGTGTAATAGAGATTGCCATTTTAGTAAGATATTTGTTAGTAAATACCATTAAATTAATTAACTAATTTCGCTTTTATAGATTTTCTGAACGAATATCTCAAGCAATGCAAAGGCTATTGCTAATAGTACAAATAACTTCCAAAGCTCAGTTCCAAGCGATGCTCTAACCATTTCATTCTTTATTTCCTTTGGGTCGTCATAATATTCGATTTTAGTATTATTTGGCATAATTGATTTTAGTTTGTCTATTATATCGCTTTCATTAAGATATTCTGAAATTGATTCATTTGAATCATGATTTACAGATACAATTGCGACTGCTTTATTATCCGAGTTATAAACTTCATAATAGCCAGGCATATCAATTTCGTCAAGTATCAAAACCGAACCTGATGGAAGTGTTGCTGCCTTAACAAAGAATTCATTTTGATTAGGGTCTATAATCTTAAAATTGTCGGTAGGGGAGTCATTCGATTTAATTTTAACTACAATTTTACCTGAAACTGAAGAAATAACACCCGACTCTGAACTGGCGGTCAGATAATATTGAGATCTAACTAATAATGTAGGGAATATACCATTTACTGGTAAGTTACTTGCTTCCATGTCGGGGCTTACACTACAGTAAAGAAGCTTGCCATCTCCGAAATTTATTTCACTAAGAAAACTACCGTAATCAGTTTCGATTAAGCTGTTGCCTCCAACAGCGACATTTAGAAGGTTGATTTCTGGGCTTTCAATAATTTTATTTTTATCAGAAGTTTTGAAAACACCCTCAAAAATTGGGTGGATCTTTTCTACATTTGAAAATTTTGCTGGCGACTCGGCATTTATAAATTTGATAGATTCAAAGCCTATTTCTTTCAAAAATTGGTTTTGTGGAACTTCTGAAATTCTACTATCAAAAAGCATTACTGAACCACCATCTTTTAAATACTGTTTGATTCTGTTAAAATCCTGTTGCTTGAAATTTCCGTTTGATAAGTAAATTACATCAAATTGTGAAAGATCTTGCGATGGTAAATCATTTTCAGAAAAAATATTTATATCGTTTGGAGTAGAATTCAGAGCAATGTTTAAAAAACTATTTTTAGTTTTTGAAAAAGATGCAACTCGTATTTTATCTGGGATTTTAAAGCCAAAATTAAATTGATTGTCTTCAGACATAATATCTTCTTCAAGCTTTAGCTCTCCTTTTACTAGACCTGAAAAGTTGACAGGAGCAGCAATTTTTATTGCTATAGACTCTGCTTGGTCAACATCAAAACTAATTTGTGCCACTCTTTCTTTGTTATAGCTTAAAGATAATATATTAGAACTTACCTTACTGCTGGAGTGATTTGTAATATGTACCAAATATTCAACTACTTTACCAAATTGAAATATTGAAGATATAATGTTTATTGAATCGATGGATAAGTTTTGACCTTCTATTTGGGATCCAATTTTAATGAATTTTAATGATCCTTGAAAATCAATATTATTTATTGAATCTTCTATTTCAAATATATTTTTTTGCCCATCAGATATGATAAAAATCTCTGAGTTTAAATTAGGATTATCAGCAAATAAATTAGCGGCTGTTTCAATATTACTAGCTAATTGAGGCTTTGTAATTCCAATATCAAGATTTGTAATTTTATTATTTAAGCTAGTTAAATCCTGTTTTAAACTGTTATTAAAATTATTTAATTCGGTGATTTGAAGGACTTCTGCCATATCACCTGTTTCTAATTTTTCAATAATATCATTTGCAATAGTTTTGGATCTTCTAAACCTATTACCATACTGATCGCTAATATTAGTTGAAAAAGAATTGTCAATAACAATAGCTGCATTTGTTTTGGAATAGCTAACTAAACCTGGTATTTGAGATTCAATAGTAGGCCTAGCAAATGCAAAAACTAGCGATAATATTATTAATGTTCTTATTAGCAAAAGTAACCATTGTCTAATCTTTAATTTTCTAATTTTATTATCTTGAAGTTGCTTTAAAAATTTAAGAGATGAAAATTCAATTTTCTTTTTTCTTTGCAGATTTAAAAGATGGATTAAAATAGGAATAGCTCCAGCAGCTAAACCAAATAAAACTAAAGGGTTTAAAAAATTCATAATTAAGTTTTGTTTCTAAAATTTAACTTTTATTAATTGATTTCGTACTTAATACGAAGTTAATATCAATACGTTTTCGTATTGTAATTCGTTTTGATTACTTTTGTAATGTAATTTAATAAAATAGGCAAATACAAATGTCAAAAATACTATTTCTTGTAGCACTAATATCTATAAATATTAGTTATTCGCAAATTATAAATAATAACTCATCTCAACGTATATTGATAGGAACAGTTACCAATGATGAAGGTTCACCACAAAATTGCGAAATTGAAGTGGTTGACAAAACTGGTAAAAAGTTTGTAGTAAATGTTAAAAATGGAAAATTTGAGCAATTGTTAAATGCTAAAGAAAATTACACATTTACATTTGTAGCGGACGATATTTTAAGAGATGATCAAGTTATAAGTCTTGAAAGCCCTGATAAGGACTTTACTCCACAAAAAATGAATTTTAAAGTTTTAAAATTATCAGCAGGTAAAACCCTTTTTTCACTTGATTTATTTGAGGAAGGTACAGCTTCATTAAAGAGTAATTCTAATGAAATAATTAAGAGAATTAAAACTGTACTAAAATTTAATAGATCTATAAAGCTAGATTTAGTTTGTGGGGGAGATGGGGGATTATCAACAAAAAGAGTTGCTAACCTAAAGACCCTTATTGATTCGGATAGGAGACTTAAAAGATCTGTAAATGTTACCACTGGAACTGGAACTGACGAAAAAACAGATCTTGAAGTAAAAATTAATTCTGTAGTAGATAGAATGAAATAAATTATCTTTGAAAGCCATAAAAGGTCACATTAGGCGATATTCTTAAAGAAGGTAAAGGGAACCTATATTTATCTAGAACTTCAACGAGCAACTGTAAATAGTAGTTATTTTTAACAAACTTGTAATTAAGCAAATGTTTCCAATTTATATCCATTCCTAGATAAAATTCATGATATCCTTTGCCCAATCTATCTATGTTTTTAACTGAATGACCAATTGCAAGTTGTAACATTCCCTGTGGGCCTTTATTTAAATTTAGTAAATCTAGAATATCAATAGTTGCCCAATGGTAAGTGCTTTCGTAATCATTTGAAATATTTTCGTATCCTTTAAGATTGTAATTAACTGACTTATTAAAATTGATTTTAAAATTGATTTCTTCAAGCACTGGATAGTAATGCTGAGCAACTGGCCAAGCGGCACCACCAATATTAGCAAACATATCACCAATAGAAAACCCTAGATAGACTTCTCCTTCAGAAAACCCATCATTTACCTCTACATAAGTTTGATGAATTAATGAAGCACCAGCTCCAAACCAAACAGTAGAATTTTTATTTAGTCCAGTCCATTCTAAGGCTTTTGCGTATGTTTTTGACATAGCATAAGATATAAAATAATGCCCACCCTTATCTGCAAGCAAAGCATCTTTATATTCTGTTTTTAGATCCATTACAGAAAAATTAGATCTATCTGACCAGTAAACATCATATTGGATAATTTGACTTACGGTAAATCCAGCTGCTGTTAGTCCAGTAAGAGCAATAAGCCTTTTTGGGTTAAGTGAATCTGGCGGCTCTTTAGAACAAAGAACCGATAGGCTAATAATCATAACAAGAAAAATTTTCATTTTTAATCTACTATACTTGCAGTTCCTTGTTCTATTTGTTTTTCTGCAATCTTATATTTTACTTCCTTGATAGAGCCATCAGAGAACTTAACCTTTACCTTTTCGTTAGGTTTGATTTTTGGTTTAGTTCTCGTAATTGTTTTGATATTAGTTGCATCGCCAGTAGGTTGGTGCGAGGATTCTACTCTACCTGATTGACCTTGGCTAGCTGCTTGCTGAACTTTACTATCAGTTCTTTCAAATTTGAAATTGCTCATGCTTGGAGTACTGTTTTTAAGCTCAGGAGCTTTTGGTTTTTCTTTTTGCTCTGATTTTGATTCTGCTTTTTGCTCTGATTTTGATTCTGCTTTTTGAATTACTTGAGGGAAATATTTAAAAGCGAAATTTACCGTATCTCTGTTTATTTCAATAATTAGTTCTTTAAATAATTCAAATGCTTCTCTTTTAAATTCTACAACAGGATCTTTCTGTCCGTAAGAACGAAGACCAATACCTTCTTTAAGATCGTCCATCATTCTAAGGTGATCAGTCCATTTGCTATCAATGGTCTGCAAGAAAGCAACTTTTTCAAGTTGTCTCATAAAATCACTTCCAACAAGCTCTTCTTTTCGCTTATAAAATTCATCAGCTGCATCAATAATCTGCTGAATAAATTCTTCTTCGCTCAGGGCTTTTGCAGCTTGTTCATCAAGCTCGGGAAAAGTAAGCAGAACCAATCTTGCTTCGCTAACTATATCATTGTAATCTAGTTCGGGATTATTTTGTAATTCATGATACCATTGCGAAGATAAATCCTCTATATATTCAAATATTTCACCCTTAAGTCTTTCGTCGCTAAGTGCGTGCTTTCTTCTTTTGTAGATTACTTCTCGTTGTTGATTAAGAGGTTCATCGTAATCCAATAATCTTTTTCTAACAGAGAAATTATTTTCTTCAACTTTCTTTTGAGCTCTTTCTACCGCACTATTCATCATTTTAGCTTCGATTGGCTCACCTTCAGGAATCTTTAATCTCGACATAATAGCTGCATTTCTTTCACCACCAAAAAGTCTCATTAAATTATCTTCCATTGAGATAAAGAACTTGGAAAGCCCTGGATCACCTTGCCTTCCAGCTCGCCCTCTTAATTGCCTATCAATTCTACGAGAATCATGTCTTTCGGAGCCTATAATGGCTAAGCCACCATTATCTTTAACTTCTTTATCAAGCTTAATATCGGTTCCTCTACCTGCCATATTTGTTGCAATAGTAACTGCACCTTTTCTACCAGCAGTAGTTACAATATCGGCTTCTTTATCATGATGCTTTGCATTTAATAATTGGTGAGAAATTTTTTCTCGTTTAAACATTCTCGATAGAATTTCTGAAACTTCTACTGAAGCAGTACCAATAAGCACGGCTCTACCTTCTTCTAAAAATTCCTTAGTTTTCTCTATAATTGCTTGATATTTTTCTTTTCTTGTTTGATAAAGAACATCATTTTGATCGTCTCTTACTATTGGTCTATTTGTAGGAACTACAACAACTTCAAGACCATAAATTTTTTCAAATTCAGCTGCTTCGGTTTCTGCTGTTCCAGTCATACCACCAAGCTTATTATACATTCTATAATAATTTTGAAGTGTGATAGTAGCATGAGTTTGTGTATCTTTTTCTACTTTAACATTTTCTTTTGCTTCGATTGCCTGGTGTAATCCATCAGAATATCTTCTTCCGTCTAAAATACGACCAGTATGCTCATCTACAATTTGTACTTTACCTTCTTGAACAACATAATCAACATCTCTTTCAAAAAGCGAAAATGCTTTTAGAAGCTGTTGTATAGTATGTAGCTTGTCACTTCTTTCAGCAAATTGAATATTTAGCTCGTCTTCTTTTTTGGCTTTTTCTTTAATGTTTAAAGTTTCATTAGATCTAATCAAGCTTAATTCATCAGCTAAATCTGGAATAACAAACATATCGGGATCTTCTTGATCGTTTGTGATTAAGTCTCTACCCAAATCAGTAATTTCAATAGATCTGTTTTTTTCTTCAACTACATAATACAATGTGTCTTTAAGATCGTGCATTTTCTTTTCTTGATCTTTTAAATGGTCAAGTTCAGTAGCTTGTAGCAATTTTGCAATTTCTGGATCTTGCTTTAATTTAAGTAATTTTCTATGCTTAGGTAGACCTTTGTAAGCTTTTAGTAGTTTGATACCTGCAGTAGCTCTATCTTCTTTTTTGTCGGAGTCAAGATATTTTTGAATATCTGCAAGTTCTTTATTTATAAGTTGAGATTGAGCAGAATTCAATTTTTGAACTCTCGATTTCATCTCATCATATTTTTGATTTGCTGTCGATTTTGGAACTGGACCTGCTATAATTAGAGGAGTTCTAGCTTCATCAACTAGAACAGAATCAACTTCATCGACAATAGCAAAATTATGTTCTTTTTGAACTATTTGCTCGCTTGATTGCACCATGTTATCACGTAGATAATCGAAACCAAATTCGTTGTTAGTTCCGTATGTAATGTCGTGTCCATAAACTTTTTGTCTTTGTTTTAAATCCATTTTTGGTTGGAGGTAAGCAGAGCTAATTCCTAAAAACTCAAAAACTGGTTTCATCCACTCGCAATCTCTTCGAGCTAGGTAGTCGTTAACTGTTACAAGGTGCACACCTTTGCCAGTAAGTGCATTTAAATATAAAGGCATTATTGACACAAGAGTTTTACCTTCCCCAGTTGCCATCTCTGCAATTTTTCCATCGTGAAGAACGACTGCTCCAATTAATTGGACATCGTATGGAATCATTGCCCACGTTGTTTTATTGCCCACGTATTCGTAAGATAACTCTCTTTCTGTAAATCTTCGGCAAACATCTTTTACAACAGCATAAGCTTCTGGTAAAATCTGGTCAAGAATTTCTTGGGTGCTATCAAATATCTCTTTCTCAAGCCTTTCTACATTTGCATGAGCATCCTGATAATCGGAAGTATCAAGAGCTTCATCTTTTAATCTTTGCTCAATGGATGATTTTTCATCTTCTAAGGCTTGGACATGATTTTTAATTTTTAATCTAAATTCATCCGTTTTAGATTGCAATTCTTCATCGCTTAGCCCTGAAAGACCTTTATATTCTGTATTGATTTGCTCTACGATTGGTTGTATAGCTTGTATCTCTTTTTCGCTTTTACTACCGCCAAAAAGCTTGGTGATAAATTTTAACATATTCTATTGTTGAAGTTTAAAAAAACAAAATTAACTAATTTGTAACAAAGAAACGTTTTTGGCTGATAATTGTTTGGGAAACTTGTTCAATGCTCATTAAAACTGCAAGATATTTAAGATAATATTATAAAATAGGTGATTTATTTTAAGTCAATGCCAATTACCCAAACTGGAACTGAAATGACTTTTGCAAAGTCATTTAGGATCTTGACACTTTTATCGAAAGTAACTATACCATCACTCAACATTTTTTCTAAGTTGCCTGTTGGCACTATATATACTAAACAATCTATCGAATTTTGTACATTTGCTTTTAGAACTTTAAAAAAATCTCTGTAGGCCAAAGCCCAATTTCCGAATTGAATTTCACCTACTATCAATGGAGTGTCATTACCAGAAGCATTATAATTAATGTTAATTCCTATGTTGTTTTTATTTTCTAATTTAGAAGCTATATCTGTGAGATCTTTATTTTTATGTAAAAATTCCTTCCATCTTTTTTCACCTTCGTGATAATGCAGCTCACCAAAACATAAGTTTCTTAAAGAGGTCAAATTTTTCTTATGGTTTAATATGGCGAAATCAAATCCACCAATTGAACTTTTCTTAGAGCTAAAGTAGAATACACCTTTTTCTTCATTAACTTCGAATTTAACTTCATCAACAAGTTTATCACGGAGCAGTCTTCTGATTTCAATATTTAAGAAGTCAGCTTTAATAGCTTTACTTTCGATATTTTTAGTTTTTTTAATTCGAGTTTCAATAAAAATCTCAGAAGTTAAACAAGCTATTAAATTATCCCTTATAACACTATGACTATCTAAGATTTCAAAAGCGTGATGGTGAAAATGTTCTATTGAAATAAATAATTTCCCAGTACTTTTCATCTACATATCTTCTATTTTATTAATAAATTTTTTCGCCGAATTAATTTGAGCATTTAACTCCTTACTAAGCTTCTCGATTACACCTACTACTAAGGCATTACCCATGAAAAAAGCTCTTTTTGTATCTGATATACCTTCTAGCTTTGTATGATTATCTGGAAACATATTTAACCTCTCTAATTCAATTGGTGTTAGTCTTCTTAAGCCTCTATCTGATTCGACCACATGCTTAAATCGTGATGGAGATTTCCCACCTTCTCCAGTGATAATGGTTCTGGATGCATTATTTAATGAGTCTGGATAAATCATTCCACCTTCAGAATATTTATAAACAAAACCATCTGGTGATTTACGATCAATTGTCTTTGCACCTTTTAAATATTCCCATTTGGGTTTGTCTATTTCATCAATGAAAAAATCTTGAGTAACTTCACCATTTTGTAATATGTCACCCAATACTATTTTATTTCCAGTGTAGTTAGCTTCTGTTTTAATTGTTGATATTGTACCATCAAGTGCAATACCTGTATTTTCAAATGGACTTGATTTTGATTCAACATTGAAATTATCTGTAATTTCTAATAGGCTATCTGGAAGCTTAAACTCATTAATAAATAGTGCGTTGGTATCCTTTACAGGGAGTGCTTTAGCAATTGTTCCAATTTTTGAAATCCATTCTAATTTTGAATTCTCTTCAATATCACTAAATAATTTTGTATTCTTTAAATACCCAATAATAAAAATTCGTTTCCTTCTTTGTGGCATTCCGTATTCAGCTGCATTAACAACTCGCCATTCTACTACATAGCCAAGTTGATTTAAACTTTGTAGCATAATAGCAAAATCTCTACCTCTTTGTTTTGCAGGTGATTTCAATAATCTATCTACATTTTCTAATAATAGGTATTTTGGTTTATTCTGCTTTTCTTTAAGGATTCTATGAATTGACCACCAAAGTACTCCTTTTTTCCCATTCAGACCGTTTGAATTATGCAATGTAGTTGCAACAGAGTAATCTTGACAAGGAAACCCACCAACTAATAAATCATGGTCAGGTATTTTATCAGTTGGAACTGTTGAAATGTCAGAATTTGAGTGATTGTTCTTTCCAAATCGAGCTTCATAGACCATAGATGCATGTTGTGTTTTGGTAGATGGCTCCCATTGATTACTCCAAATAACATCAAAATTATTTTTTTCTAAACCGAGACGGAAGCCACCAACGCCTGCAAAAAGTTCGACTACTTTTAGTTTGTTCTGATTTAAAGTATCATTTGAGTTAGACATTAGTGTTTTTAGAATCCTCTATTTTTTTAATAATTCAGAGATGGAAATATCAAGTGTTTCATTGAAGAAGTCATTTGCCAAAACTATTTCAATACCTGCTTGATTAAAACCCAAGTCAAGCCAGCCGCTGTCAAATAACAAACTTACAAGTTTGCACTTTTCTTGCATATTTACAAAGATACATTTTTTAGATTAAATCATAAACATAATTGAAAATGCCTTTTAGCTCGATTCCATAGTTTGATTTTGCTCTTTGTCAGATAATTCTAACAATAGAATGAATATTAGGGGAGTTAAATAATGATCTTTTCAATTTGCTTAAAATTTTGATGCTTGCTTTATCATTTCTTTTAGAGTGTTGATGTCAAAGTTATCTATGTTGCTTATCTTTATGTGGCGCATACTTTTTCCAGTACCTTCCAACAAATTAGAAGGATCGGATATTTTATCAAAGTTAAAGAAACCAAGGTTTATATGGTTTTTGTTAGATTTCAGGTAAACAAAGTTTTTTTCAGTTGCATAAACTAGTTGTCCCCATTTAAAAAGTTCTACTGATTTGGGTACAGTTTCTAAGATTAAACTTCGTAATTTCCCAAGCAGTTCAGATTGCTTTGTTGGTACTTGTTTTATGTATTGGTCAACTTCTTTTAGTTTATTCATATTAAAATTATTTACATCAAATGTACTAAAATATGGTATGTCCAGCAAAAAAATGATTAATTGTAATAATTTAAATTATTATTTTTACAAAAAAAAATAAAAAAAGCCCAAAGTAAATTCTTTGGGCTTATAGCTTTAGTTAATGTTTAATATGTTTTTTACACTAATTGTTTTCTAATATAAAACACACTAAGTATTGATATTATTGCTTGATAAACAGATTAATAGTATAATCCAAAAGTTCTAAACCGCCAAACTTTCCATGCCCCGGCACTATAATTTCTATACCCGCAATATCTTGTTTTAATAATTTAACAGTTTTAGACCATTGCTCAATATCCGAATCAACAAGGTTTCCTTTTCCTGCTCCAATGCTTTTAATTAAACAACCACCGAATAATACCTTTTCAGTCGGTATGTAACTTACTACATTATCATAAGTATGACCAGACCCATAATATTTCGTTTTAGTTATTTGCTTGCCAACTTGTAATTCTAAACTGTCGGTAAAACCAATTTGTGGTTTTATCTCATTATTATTCTCAGCGAGTTCAATAGTTTTATTACTAGCATAGGACTTAATCCCATTTTTATGAAACTCCTTGATACCACCTAAACAATCATTATGAAAATGATTAATAACTATTGCTATTACGTTAGTTTTTAGTTTTTGAGATAGCCAATCAAGTAATTCGGCAGATGATGAATCATCAACTGGTGTATCAAAAATAATAGCTTCCATATTATTTATGAAGATTAATCCATTACAAGGAAATTTTCCGTAGTTAGGGATTTCTAAATATGAAATGTGTTGATAAACATTATCTGAAATTTGTACTATTTCTAAACGTTCGGATTTATAAATAATATTTTCCAATTTATTTGATTTACAAATAGTAACTAATAAAATAGTTAATACTATTATCTTCATATTTAATCCTTACTATAGATTGGTTTTGTTAAATTATTTATAACAAATATAAAT
>JAONBD010000034.1 GCA_028376765.1 Candidatus Kapaibacterium sp. | reverse complement strand
AGGAAAAAGAGTTCCAGAAATGTCGCTTAGCCCTGTTGCCGATTATTTAAATCAGAACGGATTTGTATGCCATTTCTCCAAAGATACTATAGGGCAATCAGCAAAAGATGCTATTAAAAATGCTAAAGCAGGTGAGCTAGTTCTTTTAGAAAATACAAGATTTTATTCTCAAGAAGAAGACAACAATTCTGAATTTTCTAAATCAATTGCAGAACTTGGTGATGTTTATGTTAACGATGCTTTTGGGACTGCACATAGAGCTCATGCCTCTACAGAAGGTGTTGCAAAACTCTTTAACGATAGGTTCGCTGGTTTTTTAATTGAAAAAGAAATTGAATTTTTAGGAAAGGCATTAGAAAACCCCAAACGACCATTTACTGCCATTATAGGTGGTGCAAAAATTTCTGGCAAAATAGATGTTATTCAAGAGTTAATTGGGAAATGCGATAACATACTGATTGGTGGTGGTATGATGTTTACTTTTCTAAAAGCAATGGGCAAAGAAATTGGAAGCTCCCTGTTAGAAGAAGATAAAATAAATTTAGCAAAAGAAATTATTGAAACTGCCGAAAAATCGTCTACAAAATTATTGATTCCTAAGGATACTGTGGTAGCAGAAAGATTTGACAAAGAAGCTGCTTTCTGGACAGTCCATGTTGATGAATTTCCTCCAAAAAGAATAGGATTGGACATCAGTACAATTACAATTGCTGAATATTCTAACATTATTAAAAAATCTAAAACTATACTTTGGAATGGACCAATGGGCGTTTTTGAAATGGACAATTTTGCAAAAGGAACTATATCTATTGCACAAGCCATTGCCGAAGCTACCGATAATGGCGCTATCTCTATTGTTGGTGGTGGTGATTCTGTGGCTGCTGTTACTATGGCTAAGCTAGCTGATAAAATGAGCCATATCTCTACTGGCGGTGGGGCTTCACTTGAATACTTAGAAGGGAAGAAATTACCAGGGATTTTGGCTTTAGATTGTTAACAATCAAAAGCCAATTCCTCTTTTTTTAAATTCATTGTACAATTATCTTGGACATTCTATGAAATCCTTTGTGGCTAATTGTTAGCTCAAACTTTACATATCCAAATCTGGTTTTAAGCTCCAAGAATCTGATTCATAAAACGAACTACCTCCCCCTTGTTAAATTTTTATTTTATAACTCCAAATTGCATTATCTTAAAGCTTATAAATGAGTTTGAGTCATTATACGTTAGAAAACATATAGGAACAGCAATTTTAAAGTCACACATTAAATGAATGGATTAGTAATGAAAAAATATGAATACAAAACCATTACGCTAGAACAAAAAGGCTTAGGACTTTTTAAATCACGTGAAGTACCAGATCTTGATTCGGTACTGAACAGAGAAGGAAAAGATGGGTGGAGATTTCACCAAGTGATATTACCATCTGCCGCATTTGGTGAATCTGATAAGGTAATCATAATATTTGAACGAAAGCTTGAAGAATAATTCTTTAAATTGCTACAAAGCACAAGCCTAGCAATCTTGAATTGATAAATTTTTAAAATGAATTTTACTTATTATTCGTTAACTTAATCAATTACAAATTTAACAAACATACAAGAATGAATGGTTACGGTCAAAGAGGTGGAATAGGTTCTAATCTACCGCCAATATTTAAGGGAATACTAATAATAAACGTTAGTGTGCTCATTTTAGAGTTAATCCTTTCTGGAATTTCTTTTGGTGGTATAAATTTAGGATATTATTTTCATTACTTTTTTTCTCTAAATACAATTTCATCTGAATCCTTCCTAACAGAGTGGTATAGCTTTTGGCCATGGCAATTAGTTAGTTATCAATTCATGCACAGTCTGAATGATATTTTCCATCTGCTATTTAATATGTACATACTTTATATATTTGGTTCCCAACTCGAAAAGCTATGGGGTGGCGACAAATTTCTAGGGTTTTACCTACTTGCAGGTATTGGAGGAGGTCTAGTACAGCTATTTTTTATGGATGGAATCCAAATTTTTCCCGACGGAGAAATGGCAATCCCAAATACTGTAGGAGCATCAGCAGCTGTAATGGGAACTGTAGTGGGTCTTGCTACAATTTATCCTGATGAGCAAGTTTTTATGTTTCCGCTTTTTATACCAATCAAATTAAAATGGATAGCTATTGCTTATGTTGTTTTTGATGTTATATACGGAATAACAGGAACTGGTGGAAATGTTGCGAACTTTGCACATGTTGGTGGAGCTCTAACAGGATTTTTGCTAGTGAAGCATGGAGATAGACTTGGAATATTCAATTTTATGAGTAACATTTTTGATTTATTCAAAAGAAAAACAAGCTACTCATCAAACAAGAGTTCTTTTAGCCATCAAGGAGCTAATGTACACAAGATGTATAATAAGGAACAAAGCTATAAAAAGACATATAAAACTTACGAAGAGACACAAGAAAATGCCAAAACTTATAATATCCAAGGTGAAGAAATCACTCAGATAAAAATAGATCAAATATTAGACAAGATTTCTGAAACTGGTTATCAGAATCTAACAGAACGGGAAAAAGAAATATTAATCGAGTTATCTAAACACGTAAAATAATTTGTACCATTAAATGACTATATGCAAAAGCATCAAAGAAGTCAACTATTAAATCAAATATAATTATGTCTGAACCACAAAGCGGAAAAAATTTCATTAAGCTTGACACCGTAGCAGAAAACGCTCACGAAAACCCATCACAGGTTTTATATCCAAGAAGAAAAACTAGAAAAGTTTGGGCTAAAGATATTCCAATTGGAGGAGACTCTCCAATATCTGTTCAAACAATGACTAAAACTAAAACCGCAGATGTCAAAGCTACAGTTGACCAGATTAAGCGATGCGAAGATGCAGGTGTTGATATTGTAAGGGTCACTGTTAATACTAAAGAAGCAGCGGAAGCTATCGGCGAGATTGTAAAGCAAGTGAAAGTTCCAATCGTTTCTGATATTCATTTTAATTATACTTATGCCCTTAAAGCAATTGAAGCAGGCGTTGCAATTTGCAGATTAAATCCTGGGAATATTGGTAAAGAAGAACGAATAAGAAAAGTATTAGAAAAAGCTAAAGAAAGACAAATACCCATTAGGATTGGTGTTAATTCTGGATCTCTTGAAAAAGATATTCTTGAAAAATATGGCTATCCAACTGATGAAGCTCTCTTTGAATCAGCTATGAGGCACGTAAATATAGCTCATAAATACAATTTTGAAGATATTATTGTTTCATTAAAATCTACTTCTGTTCCATTAATGATTTCTGCTTACAGGCTATTTGCACAAAGAACCGATATTCCTTTGCACCTTGGAGTAACGGAAGCTGGTACATACAAAGTAGGTACAATTAAATCTGCAATCGGAATTGGAACCTTATTAGCAGAGGGAATTGGAGATACAATAAGAGTATCTTTAACTGATGAACCTGAAAGAGAAGTTGAAGTTGGTAAAGAAATTTTAAAATCTTTGGATTTAAAACAACGAAGTGTAGAGATAATAGCTTGTCCAACCTGCGGTAGATTAGATGTAGATTTATTTTCGATAGTTAATCAATTGGAAGAAAAAACAAAGCATATTAACAAACCTGTTAAAGTTTCAGTTCTAGGCTGTGCTGTAAATGGACCTGGAGAAGCAGCAGATGCAGATATCGGAATTGCAGCGGCAAAAGGCAAGGGAATGTTATTTAAGAACGGACAATCAATGGGTTATGTTAACGAAGAAGATATAGTAGATAGGCTCTACCAAGAAATTGTTGATTTCGAACCAGCTAATTAAATTTTGTTGTAAAGCCTCCATTTCGGAGGCTTTTCTTTTTTCAATTTAAATATTCAGTTATATAATTATTTATTGATTTATTATTAATTAAATCGATTTTATTAAAGTATATATAAACTAAAATACTTTTAAACCTAATCTTAATTGATATAGTTATTGAAATATTAGATTTAAATATGTTACTATTTTATTTAGATGATCTATCAATCTTTAATGATCTTTTTCGTTATTATCATTACAATAATAAAATTAAAGGCAAATCAGAATGAAAGCTATTTGGAACAATAAAATAATTGCAGAAAGTGAAAATACAATTGTAATTGAAAACAATCATTATTTCCCACCAAAT
This sequence comes from Candidatus Kapaibacterium sp., assembly GCA_028376765.1. Lineage (GTDB taxonomy): Bacteria > Bacteroidota > Ignavibacteria > Kapaibacteriales > UBA2268 > JAJRPT01. The sequence goes on along the minus strand of JAONBD010000034.1, from coordinate 10,345 downwards.
TCAATAAATAAAGAGTATTTTTCTGAAACAGATACACATACAATGTGCCCTTGGAAAGGAACTGCAAGCTATTACAACATAAATGTTGATGATAATGTTAATAATGATGCGGCTTGGTTTTATCCTGAACCTAAATCTTCAGCTGAAGAAATTAAGAACTATGTTGCATTTTGGAAGGGTGTACAGGTAAGCAATTAAATTATGAAAACTAATTTCAAAAATATTTCAAGCATTATTGGATTTGCACTAATCCAATTATCATTAATAATATTTATTAATGGATGTTTTAATTCGAGCGAAACATTAGCTCAAAAAAATGAGGGCAAAATGGAATATCAGGTAAATAAATCTGAAAATGAATGGAAAACAGAATTATCTCAAGAAGAATTTGATGTATTAAGAAATAAAGGTACAGAAAGACCATTTACCGGGAAATATGACCATCATTTTGAAGATGGTAATTATAAATGTGCTGGCTGTGGCGAGATTCTATTTACATCAGAAACTAAATATGATTCGGGATGTGGATGGCCAGCATTCTACTACGCCGATTCTTCAAAAGTAAATTACATTAAAGATAACACTTTTGGAATGGTTAGAACAGAAGTTGTTTGTTCCAATTGTGGTGGTCACTTGGGACATGTATTTGAAGATGGTCCAAAAGATAAAACAGGTATTAGATATTGCATCAATTCCGTATCTTTGAAGTTTGAAAAAGACACATTAAATAATTCAACAAATAAATCAGATTAAGGCAAAAAATGGCAGAAGAAAAAGAAGGGCAAATGCCCTCATCAAGTAGACTATTAATTGATAAAAAATTATTAAGTGGTAGAAAAGTATTTTTGTGGGGTGCAGTAGATGATGACTCTGCAAAAGAGATAATTGATAGATTACTATACTTAGAAATGGATGAACCTGGTAAAGAGATACAATTTTATATAAATTCTCCAGGTGGCTATGTAACAAGTGGAATGGCAATCTATGATGTAATGAATTCAATCAGCTCACCAGTTTCAACAATTTGTATGGGTCTTGCTGCATCAATGGGTTCTATCTTGCTTTCGGCTGGTAAAAAAGGTAGAAGATTTGTTTATCCTCACGGTCAAGTAATGATTCACCAACCTTCTGGTGGTGCTCAAGGTGTGTCTTCGGATATCGAAATCCAAGCAAAACAAATTATGAAAACGAAAGAAATTGGAGCAAGAATTCTTGCAGATAATTGTGGTAAAGACTTCGATAAAGTAATGAAAGATTTTGCCAGAGATTATTGGATGGACGCCGATGAATCAGTCAAATACGGAATTGTAGATGGAATAATGAAAGATTTCAAATAATATTTTAATAAAAGCTCTTGAATTAATCAGGAGCTTTTATTTTTCAAAAATATAATTAATGATGTAACTATTATTAATAATCCACCTAATAAACTCAAGCTATCCGCAACCTCACCCCAGATTAAATAATCTGCTAAAGCCGCAAAAATAATATGAATATAAGAATAAAATGATACTTCGCTAGCGGCACTATAGCGGTATGCGAAGGTCATTCCGAACTGACCTAAAGTAGCAAATACTCCTATTAGAATCAGAAATATCAGCTGATTTGCACTTGGTATTTCAAAATAGTAAATTGATAGTGGTGATATTATAATCAAAGAAATAAGACTAAAAAAGAAAATTATAGTAGCTGGCTTTTCTGTTCCGTTTAAAAATCTAACAAGTGTATAAGCCCCACCAGCAGCAGCGGCTCCTATAAACCCACCAAGGGCTGGCAAAATACTTAAATCAAAACGAGGTTTAATTACAAGCATTGCAGATGAAAATACAATTATCAGGGATATTATTTGATATTTTTTAATCTTTTCTTTTAAAAATAAAAACGCAAATAAAGTAACGAAAAAAGGTGATAATTTGCTAAGAATTGAAGCATCAGTTAAATGAAGATTTTCAATAGAATAAAAAAATAGACCCATACCTGTTATTCCAAGTAGGGATCTATAAAAAAGATATTTGCGGTTCTGAGGCAAACCTAATAAGCGAGTGTTAGATTGCTTTAAAGCCCAGAATGTAACAAGTAAGCTAACCAAATTTCTAAAAAGCAACTTAACAGGAATTGGTAAATCCCCAGAATATTTAATAGAAATTGTCATTAATGTAAAGGCCAATACTGACCCAATCATTAATAGTATTGATTTTGATTTGTTACTCATTATGGTAGCTTATTTATAGCTTCCATAACATTTAAATAACAATGATATTTTAACTTATTTATCCAGGTGTTACAAATTCTGAACATACGGTTAGAAAGCCATCTTTTGAAGCTTCGTGACGCATTTTTTTAACTTCCATATATTCGGGATCATTAATCCAACCCCAAGCTTTTTCCTTAGATGGAAATTTTAATACTACCACTTGGTTTCTAGCTTCGCCTTCTGAAAGTTCATTTTTATCATCAATTACTACTGGCTGACCTTCGTATTTCATTAGTATTGGTAAGGTTTTACCAACGTACTTTCCATAAAGCTCTGGATTTGTTATATTATAAGTTGCAACTACATAAGCTGACATTTGAACTCCTTGTTAAGAATATAAAAATTCAATATACAACATTATAGTTACAATTTCTCTTATTTTAATTCATTAAAATAAATAATACCATTGTGTTCTAATTTTGATAAATGTCTCACATTATTATCCCAATCAAGTGGAGTCCAATATTCAGGATATTTTAATGTAACAGTTTTACCTATTAATTTAGCCTTTAATTCTTTTGCATCTAATCCTAAATCTGTTCCTCGATTTATATAAAAGAATTGTTTATTTGTTTTAATGTAAATATCGCTTTTAGCTTTACCCAAATAAATAGTATCAACTTTTGCAATCATGGTAATTGCTTTTTCTTCTTTTACAATTGGTACTGGTCTAAAAATACTTATTGCTACAACAATTATTATAACTCCCAATAAAATTAGAATATATTTCATTTATTTTCCATTATTATAATTGCAAATAATAACGATAATAAATATAGCTTGTTACAAATTTATTGTCACTACAATTATTATTATATTCTAACTTTTTAAATACAAATATATATTTTCTAAATAATTATTATTTTTATTTACAAATATCTACAAAAAAGCTCCCAAAAATTTGAAGTTTTTTTGGAGAAACAAGTAAAATCAATAAAAAGAGGATGAACTATCACCCCAATAAACAATAAAACCCGGTAAGCTATTGATATATATAGGCTTATCGGGTTTGAAATGTACACGAGGAGAGACTTGAACTCTCACTTCCTTGCGAAAACTGGATTTTGAATCCAGCGCGTCTACCAGTTCCGCCACTCGTGCTTATCTTTAGAGTATAGTAGTAACTAAAATGGCAAGACCAATTGATCTTGCCATTGTGGGCAATGAGAGATTCGAACTCCCGACCCTCTGCTTGTAAGGCAGATGCTCTGAACCAGCTGAGCTAATTGCCCTCTTTTTTCTATCCCGTATCAGAATAGGATACAAATATAACTAAGCTTTTTTAATTTCCAAAATAAAAATTAGATAATTACAAATTTATTTTAACCCCAGGGTTTTCTTTCAATTCAAAACTCTTTTTTCTTGCCTTGATACTTATAGATTTTGTAATCTCATTTATTATTTGAGTAGCATTGCTATCTGGCCTTTTAAGGACGATAGGCATACCACCATCATTGGCATCTCTCATTTCTATATCCAAAGGAACTTTACCAAGCAAATCTACACCGAACTCACCTGCAACTTCTTCTCCACCACCTTCACCAAATATATAATATTTCTTATCTGGAGCATCTGGAGGTGTGAAATAGCTCATATTTTCTACTATACCGAATACATCAACATTTACTTTATTGAACATCGATATAGCCCTTCTAACATCAGCAACGGCAATTTCTTGAGGAGTAGTTACAACTACCGATCCAGAAACAGGAATTTTTTGGGTTAGTGTTAACTGAATATCACCTGTACCTGGTGGTAAATCAAAAATTAAGAAATCTAAATTCCCCCAAAATACTTGTTCAAAAAGCATACTAAAATAACCTGCAAGCATTGGTCCACGCACAACTGCAGCATCATCTTTTTTCATAAGCATACCCATAGAGGCTACTTGGATATTATATTTTTTAATTGGAGAGGCAAGTGTTTTGCCATCTTCAGTTTTAACTGCACCCATCTGTGCATTTGTAAGTCCGAACATAGTTGGTTGGCTTGGACCATAAATATCAGCATCTAAGATACCGACTCTAGCTCCTTTCTTTGATAGGCTTGCAGCTAAATTTGCTGCAATATTAGATTTCCCAACTCCACCCTTACCCGAAGCTACCGCAATTATATTTTTAACACCAGGAAGTACTTTTCTCGATTTAAAGTCTTGCTCCTGTTCACTAATTATTATTTCAAATTCTGTTGAATCTGAAAGTTCCCTTAACTTATCTATTAATACAACATTAATATCTTCTGCAACCCAATATATAGGTTGAATTAATTTTAAGTAAATCTTACAAGTTTCTTCAATTTCAATTTTATCAATGGCATTTAATTCGCCAAGGCTTATATTCAAATCTGGATCTTTTACATCTTTGATCGCATTTATAATTTGTTCTTTTGTCAATTTAGACATAGCTTTCCTTTTTATCAATTTAGCCCACAAAACGAATAAATTTTATATAAATTGTCTTTTATAATTTGGCAAAAGATTTGATAATATATAATCATTGAAAAACTACTTAATCATAATATTTACTATCTTTTTAATTTCATGTAATTCTGAAAATAAGGATAATCAACTATCAACAAAAGATAGTTTGATTGTAATTACTCCTCAAGAGCAGCATATCATGGATTCGGTAAGAAAATCAAATGAATTAATTGAACTAATTAATTCTTATGACATTTATCCCAAAATCCACTACACGCAAATTATTCTAAAAACTAAATCTATTAAAGATAGTATTTATAGTATCTATGGGTATTCAAAAAAGAATTTAAAACGCAACAAGGTATTTATTACCTTAAACAGAAAAGAATCAAGATACATTAGGGTTGGAGATACAGTTATAGTACCCGACACAATTATTTCTGATAAAAGAGCTTATTCAATATTTCCACAATATTTTCCCAAAGCATCGCATTTAAATAGGCTCATATTGGTTTCAAACTACTATCAATGCTGGGCTGCCTTCGAAAATGGAAAACAAGTTTATTTTGCGGCTGCTAATACTGGCAAGGAAAGAACTCCAACATATCCAGGCAGATATGCACTTGTTTTCAAGCAAAAGACTAGGCTATCAAGTACCGATAGCTCATGGAGAATGAACTATTATTACAACTTTCACCCATACGCTGGAATGGCTTTCCATGAATATGAAATGCCAGGTTATCCAGCATCTCATGCCTGTGTTAGGCAGTTCCGTAGCGATGCTAAATGGCTTTACAACTGGGGTAAAGGTGTAAAAGTAAAAGATAAAAAAACTGTTTTTTTAAGCGGAACTCCAGTTGTTATTTTAGGAGTACCCAATTATGATAGAAAAAGAGGCGGACCTTGGGTAGATCTTATTAGCAACAAAGATTCCCTTTTAAAACTAGATTTTGATCCAATGCAAATTGAAGAAGCTAGAATACCACTGTCTCAAATATTTGCAGATGCTCAGGACTGGGTTCCCAACAGAAAGTATTACTTGCATTCAGAAGATACCCTAAGAGCAAGAGGAGTAATTAGAGAGCATGTAAAGCTTATTGAATCAGTAAATATAAACAAATTGAAAAGAGAAAAAAAAGCAAAAGCTTTGAAGGATTCTATAAATAAGATTAATACCATCAAAAAAGAGCTAATCCCCCAAAATGATAAAAATAAAACTGACCTTGAAACGATAAAGCAGAATCTTGAACTATTAGAACAAAAGAAAATCAAACTTAAAATTAATAAAGATTCTTCTGAAAAAAGGTAATAAATGAAGGTATGGAAAGCTGAGCTAATGCTACTCCTAATGACAATGATTTGGGGTGCTACTTTTTTATTTACAAAAATGGGAATAGATTCAGTTACACCAGTTTTCTATTTAATTCTTCGATTCTCTCTTGCCCTAGCCCTCCTATTAATTTTCTTTGGTAAATATTTTCTAAAAATTGATAAATCATTAATCTGGAAAGGGATTTTACTGGGTGGTATTTTTGGATTAGGCTTTATACTCCAAACTAAAGGTCTTGAATATACTAAAATACAAAAATCTGCTTTTATAACTGGGCTTACAGTAGCATTAACCCCCTTTACTTTCAAATTAATTTCTAAGAAAAAAATAGCTCTATTTTCTTGGATTGGTGTTGTAGTTGCTACAATCGGATTATATATTTTCACTAATCCAACTATTGATACTTTTAATATAGGAGATGTTTATACAGTGTTATCAACATTCTGTTGGGCATTTTTTATTACATTTTTGGATAAATTTACAAAAGATGACCATTCTTTTGCTTACACCATAAGATTAGTATTCCTGCAAGTTGTAGGCACTTTATTGGTCTGCACAATATTCTTTTTTGGTTTAGATTCAGAGAGCTATAATTCCAATTTTTATTTAGATAATGAACTTATTATCTCTGTTGTTTTCAATGGATTACTTGCCTCATTTTTACTTATGATAATACATACTAATTACCAACGCTACACATCTCCAGTTAAAGCTGCTTTGATTTTTTCTTTAGAGCCAGTTTTTGCATCAATAGTCGCATTAATTTTTACAACAGAAGTTTTGACTGGTTTAGAATATATAGGTGCAAGTGTACTATTTTTTGGTGTTCTGATTTCAGAATTAGGATCTTATATTTTTAAAATTAAATCCCAGTGATACCAGCAATATTAAAAAACTCAGCTTCCAGCTTATTTACTTCAATTTGCAGTTCAATCCTTTTCACTTCAATCTCGATTAGCTTATTCTCTCGAGTATTAACTTTAAAAAGAGAGCTATCACCAACTTGATATTTTATAAATTCGGAATCAAGCAATTGCCTATAATTCAAGCTAAGTGCCTGAAATTCATCAAGAACAGGAAGAAGATCGGAAATCTGATTTAATATTCCATTCAGTTTGAATTGTATTTCTGCTTTTTTTTCTGCTAATTTATTTTCAGTTTGTTTAATTTTCACGGAAGTTTTTTGCAACTCCCCTCTTTCTTTTCGTAAAAATATTGGAAATTGAAAATCTAAATTCCACTTATAATTATTCTCTGAATAAGTTCCCAAAGCATAGTAATCATTACCATTATTTAATATGTTATATGATAATTCAAGGTTTGGTTTTAGGTTCTCTTTAGCTAACCTTTGGTTTAGATTACTCGAATTTAAATCTGCTAATAACAATCTTATTTCTGGATTTTGTTCATTAATATTTACTATCAATTCTTTTAAGTTGATAGTATCAGGCAAATTAAAATTATTTATTGGTGAAAGGTTAGATATAATTGTTTGAAAATCTGGATCGAACGATATTAATGCTGACAATTTTGCTATCTTGTTTTTATACTTTGCTATTTGCTTATTTGCATCAATTATTCTGTTTTTATACTGAACAAAAGATTCGAGTGTATCAATTGCAGGTAAATCTCCAGCTGAATAGGATTGTTTAACAAAATCAAATCTTTTTGCAGCTAAACCACTTATCTGATTAAGAACCTGAATAGTTCTAAAATCACCCTGCCATTCAAAATACCTTACTCTAGCTCTAAAAAATAAATCTGCTAATATTTTTTGTTTTTCAAAACTAGCAGCATTCTGAAATATTTCTGCACTTTGTTGCTCGTACCTTCTAGAGTCATAAAATAATCCCCTACCTAATGGCAAACTTAACCCCAGAAATGCCAAACCTTGGTCTGGTACTGTATTCTGATCATTAAGAAATGTACCATCATTAAGCTCATATCCAGCTTTTATTTTTGGTCCATACCATATTGGCACATTAATTTGTGCAACAGAATTGCTATAATAATCTTTGCCATCAAAATATTTTTGGTCAATCCCCAAATCTAATTTTGGATCAAAATTACCTTTTGATTTTAATAACTTGGCATCTGCAAGCTCAATGCTTAAATCTGCATTTTGTGCAATAGGATGACTTTTTAGAATCAAATCCAAGTAGTTATTCAAATCTAAAACATAGTTAGAATCTTGAGCAATTACATTATTTAGATTTAGACTTATTGCTATTATTAGAACTAGATACTTCATAAAAATCTGCTGGAAACCCATTAAATTGACGCCACATTTCGTACCAAATTGGTACATCTTTTAACAACACATACCCTACAGTACCACCATTTAACCGAAGCTTTGCAGGCCAATCAGCAGTCTCTGGATCTGCGGCTATTAATACTCTAAACTTTCCACCTTTTGTAGAAAAATTATCTACTGCATTTATAACACCACCAAAAGTACCAAATGATGAATTTGGCCATCCAGAAAAAACTATAGTTGGCCATCCATCAAAGACCAATCTTACTTTCTGACCTTTCTTAAGTAAGGCAACGTCTAATGGTTCAAAGTAAAGTTCGGCGGCTAAGCTATAATTAGAAGGCATAATGCTAAGTAACTCTTCATTTTCTTTAAGAACCTCACCAATCCCAGATTTTTTAGCTTGCGTAACATACCCATTTTGTGGTGAGGTAATGTAATACATTCCTCGTCTAATTGAAAAATTAGCAAAGGTATTTTGCATTTTAGTTACTTCAGCCTCAGCTTCGTAAAGCTGGGCAAGAGTAGAAGATTTTTCAGATCTTGATTTGTTTAGTTTATTTTTGTATTCGTTGTCTATACTGCTTAATTCAATCCTTGAATTAATAACAGAATTGGCAGATGATAGCAAATTATTTTCGGCATCTACAGCTTTAGATTCCTTATCCATGAACTTCTGCCTGTAGTTTTCTAAATCAGTTCTTGATTTTAAACCTTGGTCATATAGTTCTTTGTAACGTTCAAACTGAATTTCCGAAATAGAAAAATCGCTCTGTGCTGCCTTTAGCTTAATACTATCGGATTGATATTTCAGTTCGGATTGTTTTAACTTGTTTCTGCTTTGTTCTATTTTTAATTTGGCTGTTTCTAACAAAGCATCTATTTGTCTATCCAAGGCTTTTACTTTTTCATAATAAGAATCAACTTTTAATTCTTTAGATTTTATTTGAAGTTGTGTTCTATCAAGTAAACTTGGATCAAAAAATTTATCTTTAACCTCTGAAATAAATACAAGGGTATCCCCTTTGTTTACATAATCGCCTTCCTGAACATACCATTTTTCAATTCTTCCAGAAATAACTGAATTAACTTTTTGGGGCCTAGCATCTGGTCTTAAAGCAGTTACTTTACCCTTACCTTGTATGTTTTGAGTCCAAGGTAAAAATAAAAGACCAATAATAAGGATTAAGAAAAATGCCGAAATACGTGCAAACGAAAGATGAATCCTATTGAAATTATAGCCCAAATAACTTTTGTAAGTTTCTCTGTTGTTATGAGGTTCTAGTTTATTGCCAAATAATCCATAAATCATTTTATTAACTCCCCAAATGATGATTCATTAATTTTTGATTTGAAATCTAATATTTCAATTATTTGACCATTTCGGTATTTAAACAACCTGTCGCAATTCAATGCTATTTCTGGATCATTACTAGCGATAATTAATGTTTTAGATTTTTTCATTAATTGATTGATTAAATTTCTCTTTTCAATTGGTTCAAATCTGCTAAAGAAATCATTTGCAACAATAAGTTCAGAGTTCTTTAATAATGCTCTTGCTATCAATAATTTATTTAACACAGATGTGTTTAGGTTTTTACCACCAGGATACATTTTTTGTTCAAGACCTTTAGGACATGATTCCACAAAGTTTTGAAGTTCAAACTCATTAACCATTTCATCAATTTTATCTTTTGGAATAGATCTATTCATTGAAAGATTATCGTATAAACTGCCTCTAAAAATTTCATCATTTTTGTTTAAAGTTGCTATTTTATCGTGATACTCTAATCTTGATATATTTTTAATATTGGTTTCATTAAATTTAATTGATCCAGTAAAATTTTCTTTCATACCGGAAAGTATATCAATAAAATCATTAAGAGTCCGATTGCTATCTCCCGAAATACATATTTTTTCATTTTTATTGATTTTTAAGTTTTTAGCAACAAGTTCAGAGCCAAAAACTTTATCTACAATTACTACATTATTTATAAAAATTGAATAATCTGATTTTGGGAATGAGCTTCCCTCCACATAAGTTTCTGTAGGGTAATCTAAAATTGTTGTCAATTTTTCAGTTGATAC
>JAONBD010000033.1 GCA_028376765.1 Candidatus Kapaibacterium sp. | reverse complement strand
ACATCGAAATTATTGATGAGATTACAGCAACAATTACTAAGCTTACAAAACCTGCTTTTAGAGTAGCAGCAAATAACAAGTATTTACCGAAAAATCCTGCCATTGGTGGCAAACCTGCAAGAGAGAACATAAATATTGCCATAATAGCTGCTAGCCATGGATTTGATTTCCAAAGTCCTCTGTAGTCAGAAAATTCTACATTCTTCTCTTTTTCTCTTTCCAATACACTAACAATGACAAATGAACCAATTTGCATAAACAGATATGCTGTTATGTAAAATGTCATTCCTCTGAACCCATCACTCGAATTAGCCACAATACCCATTAGGAGGTAACCAGCATGAGCTACTGAAGAAAATGCAAGCATTCTCTTTACATTTTTTTGGAGTAATGCACTTATATTACCAATCAACATTGTTAATGCTGAAATTACCGCTATTACTACTTGGGCGTTTTCTGTATTTGCTACTACTTCCGCTACCTCTGTAACTGGCATTAAGCTTGTAGCAATGATAATAAAAGCAATTACGGCTGCTGCTTTGCCGGCAGTACTCATAAAAGCTGTTACAACTGTTGGAGATCCAGAATATACATCTGGTGCCCACTGGTGAAACGGAAAAGCTGCAATTTTAAATGATAATCCAACTATTATTAATCCAAGTCCTAATTTTAAATATAACCAGCTACTTACATCACCACTAGCTATAGCATCTCTTATTTCTGTTAAATGGAAACTACCAGTAGCTCCATAAATCATTGCCATCCCATAAACTAAGAAGCCAGTTGCAAATGCACCCAATAAAAAATATTTAAGAGCTGATTCTACTGATTTTTTGTTGAATCTAAAATAGCCTGCCATTATGTAGAAAGTAACAGACATGGTTTCAATACCAACAAAAGTAGTAAACATGTGTTTAGTATGTGCAATCATCATCATACCTGCAACAGCAAAAAGGATTAGATTATAATATTCCGAACTTTCAAGATTTTCACGAGTTAAATATGGTTTAGAAGCCAACAGAGTGAAAATCGCTGAAATTGAAAATAAAATATCATAGAAATAAGTGTATCCTGCAAAGCTTAAAGTATCATTAGTTAAGGAATTAGCCGAATCAAATCCGATTAACCACTCTTGCGAACTGTTAAGTCCTAATACAGAAAAGCCTAAAGAAGTAATAAGTGCAATTAATGCAAAGCTAAACCCAAGCTTTGTGTTTTTAGGATTTATAGCATCAAGTAATATAGCTACAATAGCTAATACACTTACTGAAAGCACTGGTGAGATTAATAGGAATTCATTCATAGCTAATTTTTTTAATTTTCTTCAGATTGATATTCGATTAAATTTTTATCGCTTAGATTATCGTTAGTTTTCATTTCTACTCTTTCTATTTTCTTAACTAATTTATCAGTTGAGATATCAGAAAGTTTTAGAAATGTGCTTGGGTAAACCCCTAACCATACGATAAATATTACTAAAGGTACCAGCATTGCCCATTCTCTTTTAGTTATATCTTTAAGTGATTTGTTCTCTTCATGTGTGATTGTACCCAAAAATACTCTTTGGAACATCCATAGTAGATAGATAGCTGCAAAAATTACACCTGTAGCTCCAATTATTGCATACCAGTGATTGTTCAAGACTGTAGATTTGAAAGCACCCATAAGGGTTAAGAACTCGCCAACAAAACCATTTAAAATTGGTAATCCTATTGACGAAAACATTGCTATTCCAAAAAAGACAGTGTAGGCAGGCATTACCCTTGCAATCCCACCATAATCAGATATTTCTCTTGTGTGTCTTCTTTCATATATAAAACCAATTAAAAGGAAAAGCATCCCAGTTGAAAGACCGTGGTTTACACTTTGGATAATTGCACCTTGAATACCTTCATTTGTCATTGAAAATATACCTAAGACCACAAATCCAAGGTGAGATACAGAAGTATAAGCAACAAGTTTTTTAATGTCAGTTTGAACCATTGCTACAATTGCACCATAAACTATTCCAACAACTGCTAGAAAAGATATGATACTCGCATTTGCCATTGCCGCTTCAGGGAATAAATCTAGGTTGAATCTAATCAATCCATAGGTACCCATTTTTAGTAAAACACCTGCTAGAATAACAGAGCCAGGAGTCGGAGCTTCTGTATGTGCATCTGGTAACCAAGTATGCAGAGGGAATAAAGGAACTTTTATTAGGAATGATATTGCAAATGCCCAGAAAATCCATTTTTGTACTTCGTAAGCCATACCAGCTGTTTCGAGAGCTGATCTAATTTTGACAAAATCTGTTGTGAATCCTGCTGAATTGCCAAGTAAATCTGTTCCGACATAATATCCTAGCCAAACAATTGCTACAAGCATAAAAAGTGAACCTACAACTGTAAAAATAAAGAACTTAACAGTTGCGTATAATCTTCCCTTTCCACCCCAAATACCAATTATAAAATACATTGGGATTAAAATTAATTCCCAAAAGATATAGAATAAGAATAAATCGGTAGAGATAAATACACCTGTCATTGCAAATTGAAGGAGCAATACCATTATATAGTATTCTTTCTCTCTTTTCTTGATTGAATCAAAAGAACACATCAATGCTATAGGAGTAATAAATGTTGTTAGCATCACCATTAGCAGACCCATACCATCAATACCGATTCTAAAACCAGCATCTATTGAGCCAATCCAAGGAATATTTGTTACAAATTGAAAGTCAGGATTAGTGTGGTCAAAATTCATATACAGAGTTAATGACAATAGGAACGAGATAGCGGAAATTATAAATGCAAAAGTTTTTGCAAGTACTCCAGCTCCTCTATTAACAAATAGAAGCAGAATGGCTCCTAAAAGTGGCATAAATAGTGTAAAAAGTAATTCCATTTTTTAATTTGCCTGTTATTTATTTAACCATGATATATAAAATTATAATTATCCCAAAGATCATTAGACCTGCGTAAGCTTGTACAACTCCAGTTTGGAATCTTCTTACAACTCCAGATAATCCTTTAGTTACAGTACCTAAGCCGTTTACCAAACCATCAATAATTGATACATCTAGAATTTTCCAGAAAAATGATCTTGAAGATTTGATAACTGGATCTACTACAAACTTAAAGTAACCTTGATCTAAGTACCATTTCTCCCAAAGAGTTTTGTAAAGGACTGGGAATTTTGCTACTAAATTTCTTGCTGGTGTCCAATTTTCATCAGATCTGTACCAAGCTCTTGCTAATTGCCAAGAACCAACAGCAAGGATTGTTGCAAACATCATAAGTAACCATTCTTGATACTCAGGAACAGAATGCTCTCCGTGTGCTAAGATTTTTTGAGCTGACCCAAACACTGGGTGGAACCAATCATGTAATAAGCTTGGGAAATTTCCAATGTAATGACCAATTATATGTGGTACATTTAAAAAACCACCTAATATTGATAAACCAGCTAATGCCCAAAGAACTCCAGTCATTGTTCCTGGTGATTCGTGTGGCGTGTGATTAGCAGCGTCAAATCTTTCTTTACCGTAGAAAGTTAAATAAACCAATCTAAACATATAAAATGCTGTAAATACGGCAGCTATTACTAGCAATGTATATATAAAATAGTTGCCTTTGTACGTTGTAAATAGAATTTCATCTTTAGAAAAGAATCCACTAAAAAATGGGATTCCCGCAATTGCAAGTGTTGCAATATAAAATGTTTTAAATGTATGAGGCATATACTTTCGTAGTCCACCCATTTTCTTTATATCCTGTTCGTGGTGCATTCCATGGATAACTGATCCAGCTCCTAAGAACAAACAAGCTTTGAAAAATGCATGTGTCATCGTATGGAAAAGTCCTGCTGTGAATTGTCCAACCCCAAGTGCTGCGAACATAAATCCAAGTTGAGAAACTGTAGAATATGCTAAAACCTTTTTAATATCATTTTGCACAAGCCCAACACTAGCAGCTAATATAGCTGTAACAGCCCCAACAACACCGACCGTCATTAATGAATCTGGTGATAAGGCGAATAGAACATTGTTTCTAGCAATTAAGAAAACACCTGCTGTTACCATTGTAGCTGCGTGAATTAGAGCTGAAACAGATGTTGGACCAGCCATCGCATCAGGAAGCCAACCAGCTAAAGGTATTTGAGCTGATTTACCAGTACATCCCAAAAATATTAATAGTGTGATAGCTAGTGTCATATTACTATCATAATAAATATCTTTTGATGCCAATGCCAAATCAGAAATGCTCGAATATTCTAATGTTCCAAAAGTTGTAAATGTCAAAAATATAGCGACTAACATACCAAAGTCACCTACTCTGTTCATAATGAATGCCTTATTGGCTGCATCGCCAGTCCAAGTTATTCTAAAACCTTGAAACTTTTGATCGTACCAAAACCCAATCAACAAGTATGATGCAAGCCCTACCCCTTCCCAACCGAGGAAAGTAAGCAAGAAATTACTAGCTAAAACTAGATTTAACATCATAAATACAAAAAGGTTAAGGTAGGAGAAAAATTGGTGGAAACGTCTGTCGCCATGCATATAACCTATTGAATACACATGGATTAAAAAACCTACACCAGTAATTATTGCTCCAAAGAACAGCGATAATTGATCTACTTGATATGATATATCTACACTAAAGTCTCCAGCAGAGAACCATGTATAAAGCTTTACAATTGCTGGCTCTTCAAGATGATTGGAAGAGGCAGTAAAAATCAAGTTCACAATAACTAGGAATGATATTAATATGGCACTACTGCCTATTATCCCAACTATTTTTTCATTTTTTATTTTACTTCCTGCCAAGGATAATATCAAAAATCCTATGAGTGGCATTAATGGAACTAATAAGATAGAATCGTACATACTTTAGTTTCCTGTATCTATACCTTAGATTGACCGATTTTATACGAATGAGGTCAAATAGAACTGCAAAATAATAAAACAAGTCTATCTACACAACAAAATTGTATATTTGCCAAAACTAAATGCCAATTTAATGAAGCAATTATTCAATAAATTAACAAATGAATATGATAAATCTATTGTAACCAAAAAGGATTACAAGATGTTTTTAATTGTTTGGATAATATTTTTGGCAGTTATATCAACAATCAAAATATTTCGAGAATATTATACTATTGAAGGTTCTGAACTTTACAATTTCCTTAAAATTGATGTACCCAACTATTTTCCATTTTCAATATTTTCGTTAACCTTCAATTCTACTATACTAGTACTAGCAATTCCAATTTTGTTGTTAATATTATATTCTTTAAAAACAAGGATGAACCCATCTAAGGCAATTTTTATTGGAATATTATTTTCTCTAGGGTTGAATTTTGTAAACGGAGGAATAGAAAACGGATTTATTAATACTCTTACCTATGGTGATGTTACCTACTATTACGAAGCCCTTAAAATTGAAAATTGGGTAAGTTGGTTAGCTGAATTTAATTCAAATCACCTTTCTATGCTAAATCATTCGGCATCTCACCCACCTGGTCCAACATTAATTATATATTTTTTGAGCGATATTTATAGCGTAATTCCAGCAACTATAACTTACACTATATTTTCTTTTTCAAATCTAATACTATTTTATTTTTGCCTAAAGCAATTTGATCTTTCAAAAGTTAATATATCATGGTTAGTATTATTATATTCAGTAATTCCATCTTTTAATATTTACTCAATTTTATGTGTTGATAGTGCATTCCTAGTATTTTTCAATATTTTTCTACTTGGATTAATAAAATATCAAAAGGGGCAAAATAAGAAGGGAGGTGCTATTTTAATTTTAATCGGATTAGTTTTAGTTGGTTTCTTTACATTTGCGGTTACTTATTTATTTGCAGTTTTAGGCTTGTTTGCAATATATAACTACAAACTAAAAAAAGAAAACACATCATTTAGAATGGTTAGAATTTCTATTGCAGTATTTTTCCTTGTTTATTATTTTATTTGGCAATTTTGGGGCTTTAATTGGTTAGATGCATTTTTAACTGCATCTAAATCTGAGAACCCAAATGGGTTTATGCTACTAAACCACCCCTTGAATTATATTTTTACAAGGCTTGAAGGATTTTGGGAATGGTTAGTTTTTGCAGGCTTGCCTGTATCAATATATTTAATAAAAATTCCATTCAAAAAATTTTACAAAGAATATCCTTTTAGTATTATTGCTATTATTACTATTGTATTAATGTTGCTTAGCGGGGCATTTAGAACTGGAGAAACAGGAAGAGTGCTGATGTTCACTTACCCCTATTTGCTGTTAGCTCTAAAAGATTTAGAAATTAAAAAACTTAAATACTTATTTTTGATTTGTATAAGCCAATCTATTATAATGCAGATATTTGGTTTTTGGATTTGGTAATTACAAAAAAAGCTATCAGTAATGACAGCCCTTTTTGAAATTTGCAACAATACTAGATTCTATTGACCAACAAAATCTTTATAAGTATCAGTATCCATCAGAGAATCTAATTGAGAAGAATCACTCATTTCAATTTTTATTAACCAGCCATCTCCATAAGGGTCACTATTAATTGTTTCAGGATTATCGTTGATTGCTGAATTGATTTCTTTAACTTTCCCATCAACTGGAGAGTATAAATCGGCAACGGTCTTTACAGCTTCTATTGTACCAAAATCTGAACCTGCTTCTACTTCTTCTAAATCTTCATCGATATCGACATAGACTACATCTCCAAGTTCTGATTGGGCGTGATCGCTTACACCTAGAATAGCTACATTGCCTTCTACTTTAATCCACTCATGCTCTTTAGTATATTTTAAATTTTCAGGAAATTTCATTGTTTTCTCCAATTGAGTACTTTATCTAAAGTACAATTTTATAAAAAAAGCTGAATTATCAAATAAGAAAATTCTAAAATTAATTATTTACCAGCCTCAAAATTGTAAGCAACTCCAAGCCTAATATTTAAATCGGAACCAAATGATTGATAGTTTGATGTAATTACATGTAAATCGGCAATAAATGATTTTAAAAACTTAACTCCAAATCCAGTATTTATAAACATTGATTCAAATGCAGCACCGTTTAGTTGATTAGAACCTAATTCAACATTTATTAGAAAGCTGTTTAATTTAAATGTAAATGGGACTCCTAAAGTTAAATATGAATATTCACCAAAATCTTCAAATAAAGTGATATATCTTAAATTAATACCAAAATCAAACTTTTTGTACTGATTATATTTAGAAACTTGGAAGGTCAAAAATAGATCTTTATTATAATTTAATAATAGGTCAAGGTTTGATACAAATGTATAAATGGAATTTTGTGTCCTGCTAAATATATATTTCCCCCCAATCCCTAATTGAGTTTCATCGAATGATGAATTCATAAAAGAATTGATGTTCTGCGTATAATGTGAATAACCATAATTGAAATTAAATTCGGAAATTGAATCTATTCCATATCTAGTGTTAAGAGTAAATTCATTTGATTTAAAAACACGATCACCCAAGCCATTAGTACCGTAAGTAAATTCTGTTGAAATACTATCAGTTTCAATTGTGGTTCCTCGTTTAAGAAGAAAATGACTATCTGGAAGGGTTTCAGCATTAATAATCGTAACGATAAAAAATAATAAAATGTATTTCATTTTTAGTTGAACCTTTCAATAAACTCGCTAATAATGTTGTCGGAGCTGCTACGCAGTTGATCGGCTGTTCCATCAAAAATAATTTTACCATTATTGAGCATAGCAACCTTGTTGGCAATTCTATAAACTGAAAACATATCATGTGTAATCACAATGGAGGTAATATCTAATGTATTAGCTAGTTCATTTATAAGGTCGTCTATTTGTTCTGAAGTAACAGGATCTAAACCAGTTGTCGGCTCATCATAGAAAATGTATTTTGGAGAACCTACTAAAGCTCTTGCAACACCAACTCTTTTTCTCATACCACCAGATAAATCGGAAGGTTTTTTATCTCTTAAAATTTTCCATTCATTCTTATATTCTTTTGTATTACATTCAGAAAATTTAGGTAGTAAGCCAACCGCAGAAAGTACTTTTTGTGCTTCTCTATCTAAAGATTCAAGATTTCTATTCCCATTTTCGTATTCACGGAGTACTACATTTTCGAACACAGTGTAAGAATCGAAAAGAGCCGCTCCCTGGAAAACATAACCTATATTTTTTCTTATTTTAAACAGGCCATTCTGAGTCTGTTCAGAAATTACTTGTCCATCCATTTTGATTAGCCCACGGTCAGGAGAAAGCAGACCAACAATGTTTTTTAATAGAACACTTTTTCCAGATCCAGATTTACCAATGATACAAGTTGTTTTCCCAGAATCTATATTTAAATCAATTCCATCAAGAATAACTTTGTCGCCAAAAGATTTATGTAAATTATTAATAGTTATCAATTTTCAGCGGGCTCCATAAAATTTTTAATTTCAACTTCTTCAAGGTAAGCTGGTTCAATTTTTTCGCCTTCAATCCACTTGCCATGCCAAAGCCAATTTAAAAAACGACGAATGGAATTTTGCATCGAAATTAAAGAAGGTAATAATACTAAAATAAAAAATGATGCAAACAGCAGTCCAAATGCTACAGATATTGCCATTGGTATTAAAAATTGTGCCTGCACGCTCGTTTCAATTAGTAAAGGTACTAGCCCAAAAACTGTTGTAATTGTTGTTAATAATATGGGTCGGAATCTTGATACCGCAGCTTCTATAATTGCCGAATGAATATCTAAGCCTCTTTTAATATTGAAATTAAATTGATTGACCATTACGATTGAATCATTTACAATTATTCCAATTAGAGCAATAACCCCATACCAGCTCATAATACTAATTATAGTAGTATTAATTATATGCCCCCATACCGCACCGAAAATACCTAAAGGTATAAGCAAGAATACTATCAAAGATTGTATAAATGAATGAAATGATAAAGCAATTAGAAAAAACATAATTATTAATGCAATGCTCACATATATTTTTATTCCATCTGTTACTTTTTTCTGAGAATATGCTTGTCCAGTAAGAGCAGTAGCTACCGATTGATATTTACTTAATACAGGTTCTAAAACTTCATTTCTAACTTTTTGGTTGATAAGATTCGTTTCTGAGTTTGGATCTTTTAACTCTGCAGAAATAGTAATTTCACGAGCTCCATCTATGTGGTTAATTACGATAGATCCTCTTTTGATTGTATAATTCACCAATTCATCTAATGGAAATTCACCACTGTTGGTACGTATTCTTAAATCTTCAAAACTTGAAAGGCTAGACCTATCATTTTTATCTAATTTCACCCAAACTTTAACTTCATCTTTTCCTCTTTGAAGTCTTTGTACTTCCTGTCCAAAAAATGCTTGTCTAACCTGTCTTGAAATTTCTCTTGAGCTTAGACCTAATAGAAATGCCTTTTCTTTTAATTTGATAATTATCTCTCTAGTACCTTGCGGATCATTATCCGAAATATCTCTTAATTCTTCAAAGTTAGAGAGTCCTGCTTTAATTTCAGATTTTGCATTTTGTAATTCTTCCATATTCCTACCTACAATAGTAAGCGAAATTGGCTTTCCAAAGAAAGTAGCTCCAAATTCAGATTTTGTTGTATTATATAGTGGGCCTACTTCCTTTTTTACCATGTTTGCAAAAACTAAAGAATTAATTTGTCTGATTTCTGATTCCATTAAATAAACATTGAGACTACCGTAATTAGAACCTGAACTGGAAGAGCCACCTCTCGATTCTGCTGAATTACCAACATTTTTTACTACTTTTTCTACTATATCATTGCCATCTCCACGAGATGTTTTAATACTATCGTTTAAATTCCAAATAGTGTCTTCAATTTTACTAAGTGTTGCCTGAGTAAGCGTTTCTCGTGAGCCAGCTTCTAGCTCGATATTAACCGAAAAATTATCTGATTCGATATTTGGGAAAAAGGCAAATTTTGCAATTCCACCACCTAATGCACCTATTGAAATTATAATGAATGAAATATATACAGCAACTGCTAAAAAGTTATTTTTAACAAAGAACTCAATAAAAGGAGCATAAACTTTGTTTTTTACCCAATCAAAACCTCGGTCTATATATTTCCGAATGAATTTTTTTTCTTTTGGTTTACCTCTTAAAGCTTTTGAATGTGCAAGGTGAGTGGGCAGGATAAATAAAACTTCAAGGAATGAAAAAATCAATGTCATAATTACTACAAATGCCATTTCTCCAATATCGAAAGTAAAATCTAAAAACATAATAGGAACAAATGCTGTTATTGTAGTTGCAATAGCAAAAAACACTGATCTAAGAACGTGTATTGTTCCATCGATTGCGGCAGTAAATGGTTTTTCGCCTTCTTCATAGTATTGGTAAATTTGTTCTGCTACTACAATTCCATCATCAACGAGAATACCAACAACTACTATACACCCAAAAAGGGATATTACATTAATAGTAATTCCAGTAAAATGTGCTACAATAAACATACCTGCAAAACAGAAAGGGATTGACATTGCAACCCAGAAAGCTAACCTCCAATTAAGAAAGAAAGTTAATGAAATTACAACTAGTAAAGATCCAATAATACCATTTTCAATTAGCATATCAATTCTTTCTCTAAGGTTTTCTGATCTATCACGAACTGTTTTCAGCTCAACATTATTATACCTTAAATTAAAATCATCTACATAGGATTTACATTTTGAAGTAATATCTAAAAAGTTCTCACCTAAAATCTTGCTTACTTTGATAATTACTGCTGGCTTTTCGTTTACAAATGCTCTTTTTGGATTTTCTGCCCATGTATTTTCGATTATTCCAACATCACTTACTCTAATGTTTTCACCACTTGGACTCGAGTTAATTATTATGTCTTGTAAATCTTCAGCATAATATTTTTTATTTTTTAACCTAATTAGAATTTCTTCATCATCTGTTTTTATGCTTCCAGCTGTTAAATCTAAATTTGCTCCAGAAATAGCATTAGATACTTGATCAAAGCTCAAGTTATAAGCTCTCAATTTTTCTTGGCTTAAGCTTAAAACTATTTCTTCGGCTGGGAATCCTTGCAATTCTATTTGCGAAATTTTAGAAGAACTTCTAAAGAAATTTGTAAAATTCTTCCTAATCCTAACCCACATATTATCTTTGTGCGATATTATTTCTTTGTCGGGCAAATTCCTAAGTTCAGATTCAACATCTCTTGCAATACTCTTTAAAGTACGTATATCAACATCACCGGATAGTGACATAAAATAGGCTGATTCTAGTACAGGTCTTTTTGATACAACTGGTGGTTCTAACCCAATAGGGAAAGAGTTGATTCTTTCAACAGCATTTTTTACATCTTCAAGGGCATCATCTGTGTTGTATCCATCTTCTACTTCGATGGTTATTGCACCACTATTTTCTTGAGAAGTTGATTGGAACCTTTGAATCCCCTGTATTCCTGTTAAATTTTCTTCGATTCTTTGAATTACACCCTCTTCAATCTCTTCGGGAGAAGCACCTGGGTAAACCATTTGTACATTAATTGTTTCGCTTTCACTTTCAGGGAAAAAAGAGGATTGGAGATAAAAGATGGTTATAATAGCTCCAAAACCAAGTATCAAGATTTTAATTGCATTTGCCCAGATGGGATATTTAATAAAAAAGCCAATAAAGCTTCTCACATCGACCCCTCATTTTCAATTGATTGAATGCTAGTTCCAAGTGGAACATTGGCAAGTGTCTGAGCTATAACAACTGTATTTGAGTCAATTCCTCGGATGTATGAGTATTTTTCGCCCTGGAGGATAATCTTAATGTATTGTTCTGATAATAATCCATTATCATCCAGATAAAAAATTGATTGTGAGTTTTTAATAGCTGCTCTGTCAATTTTAAAAACATTTGATATTGATTTACCCTCAATTTCTGTATCTAAGTACATTCCATCAATAAGATCATAACCATTTATCTTAGCAAATATTTTCACTGATTGAGTGCCAGAATCAATATTTCCACCAATTCTGATTATTTTTCCTGACCAACTTTTATCACTTTCAATACTTTTTGCTGTGACGGTATTTCCAATTTTTATAAAATCAATTTCAGATTCTTGCACTGATAACTCTAGTTCAAAACTACCTAATTGAGATATTGTAGCTAACTGCTGCCCAGTTCTAACTAAACCACCTTCATCAATATTTGATGATATAACAACACAATCAAATGGAGCAATAATTCTATGTTTAGAATATTGCAATTCAATATTTTTAATGTCATAATAAGTCTTGTAAATATTTCTATTAGATAGGAAGAATTTCAGCTTAGCATTACTTACTTCGGGTAAATCTTCAAGAGGTTTATCAATAGAAAATCTGTTTAGAAACTCATTAAATTTATCGAATGAACTTGGGTAATCAGCTTTGATATCTGCCATTGAACTAGAAATAAGGCTTAAAAAATTACTTTTAGCAGATTTTAAATTAATAATCACTTGCGAAGGGTCTACACTGATTATAGTTTCACCTTTAGAATATCTAATTCCTGTTTTAACAGGCTTATCGCTCATTAAAATTTTACCCTGAACTTCAGAAAACAGTATAGTTTTGTTAAACGAATTTAACCTACCTGTAGCTGAAATAATAGCAGGGAATGTGTTGTATTTTACTTTTGTAGTTTTTGCATACTTCACAGATGCTGGTTTCGCTTTCTTTTGGGGAACTTCCTTGCCAGCTATGGTGTTAATAGTCCAAACTATTGAGAGAATAACTAACAGCAAACCTGCAATAGCAACAATTATTTTTCTTATCATTTTATTTA
Organism: Candidatus Kapaibacterium sp.; assembly: GCA_028376765.1. Lineage (GTDB taxonomy): Bacteria > Bacteroidota > Ignavibacteria > Kapaibacteriales > UBA2268 > JAJRPT01. The sequence goes on along the minus strand of JAONBD010000033.1, from coordinate 1,767 downwards.
ACTAATTTTGATTTTGTATTTAATTACATTGCAATCTACGTTTTTGTAAAATCAATATTTAAATAAGAGTAGAAATTAGTATGAAAATTGGTAAATATAAACTGAAAGTCGTTGAAACTTCTAATTTTGCTTTAGATGGTGGTGCGATGTTTGGAGTGGTTCCAAAACCATTATGGACAAAAGCTTATTCTGAGCCAGATGAAAAGAACAGAATCCCCCTTACTGCTCGTTTAATGCTAATCGACACCGACCAAAAAAAAATATTGATTGATACAGGAATGGGGGATAAGTTTGATGAGAAATTTGAAAAAATTTATAATGTTAGAAGATCAGAAACTCCAGTTGCATTAGGGCTGGCAAAACACAATTTAAAATGTGAAGATATTACTGATGTTATTCTTACTCATTTGCATTTTGATCATGTTGGTGGTGCTACGCAATTTGTGAATGGAGAAATTCAGCCAACCTTCAAAAATGCAAAATATTATGTTCAAAAACAGCAGTATGAATGGGCTTTGAACCCAACATTAAAGGATAGAGCATCATTTATTAACCATAATTATGTGCCACTCAAAGAAGATGGGTTATTAGAGCTAATTGATGGGGAAGGTGAAATATTTCCTGGAATCAAATTATTGCCAATTGATGGACATACAAAAGCAATGCAAATGGTGAAAATAAGTGATGATGATAATACATTGCTTTATATTACAGATTTGTGTCCGACTCATGCTCATATAATTGCTCCTTATCACATGGGTTATGATAACTTCCCTTTAACTGTACTGGAAGAAAAAGAGAAATATTTACCACAAGCTTATGAAGATAATTGGACAATTTTCTTTGAACATGACCACAAAGTAGAAGCTGCAAAAATAACTTCTGCTAAAAAAGGATTTATAGTTTCTGATACATTTAAAATATAATGATTTTATTTCCAATTGAATTAATTAATGGTAAAGAATACTTAAAGGTATTTCCATCAAGCGAAATCTTAAATCGTAGGGGTAAAAAAATACAATACGATGATGAAGATGAAGTTTACGAAGTTGCCGTTTTTAAAATTGATGGGAAGTTTTATTGCGTTCAGAACCACTGCCCGCATCAACATGCACCAAAAATATTTGAAGGAACATTAGATTCTACTAAAGTTACTTGCCCACTTCATGGTTGGAGCTACCAACTTGAAGATGGAAGCAACTGTGATCCAAGAAGAGGACTAAGAAGCTTGCAAACTTTTGATATTATTGAAAAAAATGCTTGGGTGTATATCGAAAAGCCAAAAATTGAAATTCCAAAGTGGAGAAGGTAGTATTTATTAAAAATGATAAAATCATTACATATTAAAAATTTTGTAATTATTGAGGAATACAGCTTAGATTTCTCGAATGGTTTGAACATTATAACTGGAGAAACAGGCTCTGGTAAATCACTTGTTTTCAAAGCATTAAATATTATATTAGGTGATAGAGCCTCTAGCGAGCTTGTTCGTAAAGGAGAAAAGAAATCTATTATCGAAGCTAGGTTTTCAGTTGTAAACGTCAATGATATTTTAATAAATTTAGTGGATCCAGATTTCTTTGATATTACAGATGAAATTATAATCAGAAGAGAATTTACTAGCTCTGGTCAAAGTAGAAGTTTTTTAAATGATTCACAAGTTTCTGTAAGCGAACTAAAAAAAATTAAGAGTCAACTTTTAGATTATCATGGTCAGCATTCAACAAGCAGAATTTTAGATGAAAAATACCAACTACAAGTTTTAGA
>JAONBD010000032.1 GCA_028376765.1 Candidatus Kapaibacterium sp. | reverse complement strand
TTTGCACCTTCCTCTAATTTTGCTTCAAAGCTTTCATCACTAGACCAAGCTGAATACAAGTTCTCGCCATATATTTGTTTATAAGCACCTTCGTTTGGTCTATGTTCAAATTTACAATTGTTATTTGCTAAATATATTGCCCATTCTTTAGCATAACTCGCTAAACTATCAGACCATACCAATAGTCCAACATTAACTTCCTCTCTAGCTTGATTATGAACTAATAAAAATTGATCAATTTCAGATTGGCTGGGATCAGTTGCAACACTTTTAAAGCCATCATCTTCATCACAAGAAATTATTATTAAACTAATAAATAATATTAATAAGTACTTAACCATCAATTTTCTTTCCTTTTGGTTTGAATAATACTACAATTTACAATTATATATGATAAATCAAAATGATTAACTAAGATAACTGGTAGAATACAAACAATAGATTATCAGTTGAAAAAACTAATAATATCCAAGCATACGTCTTTATAGTAATGGAAAATCACAAATACATTCTGCTGTTCGATGGGTATTGTGGACTTTGCAATAGTTCAGTTAATTTTATTCTTGATAAAGATAGAATTGGGACAATGAAATTTGCTTCCTTGCAGAGCCAAACTGGGCTTGAGATTATAGAGGGCTTCCCGAAAATCAAAGATTTAGATTCTTTGATTTTATATAGCAAATTGGAAGAAAAAGTTTACGTGAAATCTGAAGCGGTATTAAAAATATGTAAATATTTGGGTGGTTCCTACAAGCTATTTCTAGTTTTTAGATTATTCCCATTTTATTTCTTGAATATATTTTATGATTTAATAGCTAAATATAGGTACAAATTCTTTGGTAAATATGATGTTTGCACTTTGCCAAATGGAGATTCAAAATCACGAATAATAGAATAATTATCAATAAATATAAACGTAAAATTAATCCTTTGTATATGGTTTTCCTGCTACCTTTATTATAGTATAAGAGGAGCTAAGGGTAGTCAGGTTTTTTAAATCTTCATCATCTGTAATTATTTCCACATTTGCTTCTACATTATTAGTAGGGCCACTTATTTTTATGTTCCCGGGAAAAGTAATTTTTTTTGAAGATAGATTAGACTTAATTAATTGAGGGTTTTTTTCAATTTTTTCTGGAATTTTTGCGACTACTTCGTTTTCATATTGTTTCTTAAGTTCTTCTTTTCCTAGAAGTCTTTCAGAAAAGTTTTTAGTTTCTATTTCCTGCTGATCATCCATTATAAAGGTTTCATTCAATCTAGTAAGCATATCTTGCTTTTCATTGAAATCTTCGTAATAATTTTGGATGAAATTTTCGGTCTTATCATAGAATCTTTTTGATTGTATTAGTCCATTACTATCTGTGCTAAAACCAAGAAAATCTTTGAAAAAATATTCGGCAGGCTTTGAATCGATTCTAAACTGTTCGTCATAGATCATGGCTCCCCAGCTATCGTTAGGAAATTCAAGGTTGTCTTGAAGGTCTAGTTTTTCATGTTCATCATATTGATAGATCATACCGAATTTGAATAATTTCTGAGATGGTGACATAAAAACATTTTCTAATAATCGGAGGCTATCTTCATAATAGATTAATGCATCATGCAATTCGGCTTTAACAACAATACATACTTTGTTTTTAGAGTTAGATTTAACTGCATCTAACACCACCACATATCCACCTGGGAATCTACTGGATACTTGAGCTTGGGCAAGTAATTGAGATATTTTTATTGAATGTCTAATAAAAAGATTATCATCAAGTTCTGATATTTCGGATGCATAACCAAAAAAGCTTGATTGATGAGTATCATTGATAGATAAGTCAAATGTTTTATTCTTTTTTTCGGCAGCTTTTGATAGCCTTTCTAACATAGTATATACTACATTTTCGTCCAACGCTAGCAGTTCATTTGATTCTACAATTGATGCGTGAGGCTGGCCAGCATCTTTTTCTATTAATCTGTGGACAGCCGCTCTTTTAATATCTAAGTCGAAAAAATTTATCATGTTTATTTTTTTATGCAAATATATAAAAAAACCTTCTCACAAGAATTGCAAGAAGGATATTTTAGAGTGGGTAGGTTATATTGTGTATCGGTATATATAATAACACCAAAACCTAAAAAAGGTCACAGATTAACCGCAAATTATTTTACAAACTCTTTTATTATCAACAATTTTCCACTGTTGTTTTATTACTTTGCCAGTACCAACCACCTTAGTTTGGATACCTTTTGAGTGTAATAGGTTCAATGCATTTTTTAATGGCATACCAGTTAAATCATAATTAATAGGGTTTTCAGATTTTTCTCTATTGATTAAAGTAAGTTTTATTTCAGTATCTTTTATAACAAACTCGCCAGACTTAGGATTTTGAAAAAAACAAATTCCTTTTTCTTTACTAGAGGAGAGGCTTACACCAACATTTGATGCAAGCTGTTTGGCTTGCTCGTAGCTTAGTCCTGCAAATTCTGGTACTAAAACTGAGTCGCTTTCGATATATTTAGAATCTGGAGTATAGTTCAAATTCATCCATCTTTGAGCTATATTTTTAAATATTGGAGCTGCATTAACGCCACCATAGATACTTTTTCTAGGTCTATCGACTATTACAAGAAGAGCAATTTCAGGTTTATCAGCCGGGAAAAACCCAGCAAACGATGCGTAATACTCTGCTTTGGAATAACCACCACCCCTTTTTAATTTCTGTGAAGTACCTGTCTTTGCTGCAATTTTTAGCTCATCGATTGCAGCTCTTTTACCTGAACCTGAATCGACTACACCAATAAATAATTTAGATAATCTTTTTGATGTTTCATCGGAGATTACCCTTCTTATTTTAGTTGGCTTTTTTTCGTAATAAATTTCATCATCGTTGAAAATTGATTTAACAATGTGCGGTTGCATCATATTGCCTGAATTTGCCACTGTTGCGTATGAATTAACTAATTGAAGTGGAGAGCAAGTAAGATCATAACCATGACCCATATACCTTTTTGAAGATTTATTAAAATCTTTTGGCTTTTTAAGCTTACCAGAGGTCTCCCCAGGGAAATCAATTTCAAGTTTGTGTCCAAATCCAAAATCTCTTAAATAGCTGTAAAATTTTCTATCATCAACTTGATCGGCTAGATTTGCCATTATAATATTAGAAGAATTCCAAACTGCGTGTTCAAAATCAGTTGCTCCAAGCCCATGAACATCTCTTATTGTACCCCAGCTGAATCGCATCTCGCCATTAAATCCAAAAAGTGAATCCTTTTCTGACACAATGTTTTCTTGAAGAGCCATTGCAGCTGTCATTAATTTGAAAGTAGACCCAGGGGCATATTCATCAGTAATACCTCTAAGTTTTGTATTTACCGATTTTATACTATTTCGATCATTTGGATTAAAAAATGGGTAATTGCATATAGCTAGGATCTCTCCAGTTTGGGGTTTCATAGCAATTGCAATTGCAGCATCTGCAAGGCTTTCTTCAACACCTAATTCCAGCTCATGTTGAATTATTCTTTGTAAATCAATATCAATGGACAGAGTAATATTCTTTCCATTTTTTGGAGGAACACTTGGTAAATCTGGAGCGGCATATTTGTTCTGTTTTCCATCTCGTCTCATTACCATAAAACCATCTTTACCTTTCAGATTTTCATTTTCTATAAACTCAAGACCACTAATACCTAGGTTATCAATATTAGTATAGCCAATAATTTGAGATGCTGATTCACCGTATGGATAGTATCGTTTTGGTTCTTCTATTAGTATTAGACCTCTATCATTTAACAAGTATAAATCATTCAATAGTGATGGGTCTTTTCCACGTGCAAGCCAGAGAAATCTTCGTTTAGAATTATTAATTTTAGAGATAAGAGAATTGTAAGAAATGCCAGTATTATGGGAAATTATATTGCAAGCTTCTTCCTTCTTCTTTAATATTTTTGGGTCTACAGCAATAGACAAGCTCATAATATTTGTTGCTATTTCTTTACCATTTCTATCGTAGATAATTCCTCTATTTGCAGGTAAATCAATTTTTAATTGGTGTTGTTTTTTCGCTATTTTTTGATACTCTTCACCTTTAATTACTTGTATATAGAAAAGTCTACCAATAACGGCACTTAGTCCAAAAATCAAAAAGAAAAGAACAACCCAAAATTTCCATATTTTCTTTTTAAGGCGTGGAGTTTCAGTCTGATCAATTGTTAAATCTGCAGATAGAATTTGATTAAGTTTTTCCCAAATATTATTCATATTCAATAGTTTTTGGTGCAATTTCAGATTTAATCATTTTTAATTTTTCTTCAGCGATTCCGCATATTCTACTTGCGGAGCTTAGCTCAATTATACCAGTATTTAAGACATTCAGTCTGTTATCTAGGATTTGTTTTTCTTTTTTAAGATTTAGTATATCTCCAGACAATTCAATTGACTGTGATACATTGCGAACGTAAAATATCATCATTGACGAGCTAAGTATTAAAAAAATAAATACGCTCCAACGATTAATTTTAAGTAAATTTCCTGATAAATCTTTTAGCTCATTGCTGCTTAGAGCTTCATTGATTTTTTGTGAACTATTTACAAATAGTTCTTTGAATTTTGCGAACAATTTATGAATCCCCCGTGGATTACTGCTAAAATAAAAAAAATTATTGTAAGATTAAATAATCTTTGATTTCTTTAACAGTTTTTTTAGCTGTTCGCCCAACCCCAATTAAAGTAGCAGATGCATAACCAGTCCATTCTCCATAGCCTACTAACCATAAACCAGGCGAAATTTTTGATCTACAAGCATTTGTTTCTACCCTTCCATTGATTATTACTTCCAACCCTTCTAAAAAATCTAAGTTGGCTTTAAACCCAGTACAGAAAATTATTGTGTCTATATTGATTGAAGTGCCATTTTCCCATTTTGCTCCATTTTTTGTTAAACCAGATACCATATCATAATATTGAACTTTATTTTCACTTAATAGTTTTTTTACCGGCTCAACTTGAACGATACTGCCAAGGTCGTTTTTTGTACTAGTTTTACCTTTTGTTACAAATTCTTTATATCGTTTTGTTGCTGATTCAAATAGAAATCGACCATCGACATAATCTGGTAAAAATATAGGTTTATCCTTTACTGTCCAATATATTTTAGCAAATTCATAAAGATCTGCATAAATCTGAGCGGCAGAATTACCAGCTCCAATCAACAACACATTTTTATCCTTATATCTTTTTGGAGATTTGTAAAAGGCGGAGTGAATAACTTCACCTTGGAATGATTCAATGCCAGCTATCTTTGGTAAATGTGGTTTGCCCCAAGTGCCAGTAGCTCCTATTATGGTTTTTGCCTTGTATTCAAACCCTGTAACTGATTTTAGATGATATATATTTGAGCTGAAAGAAACACCAACTATTTTTACTGGTCTATGTATTGGCAGATTGTATCTTAGTTCATAATTCTTCAGATAATTGATAACATGGTTTTTACTTGGATATTCTTCATCTGAATTTGGCATCATAAAACCAGGTAGTGATGATTGCTGTGGGGGAGAAAATATTTTAAGGCTATCCCACGTATTCTGCCAAGCTCCACCCGAGCTTGCATTGGCATCTAAAATCAAATATTTGATATCAAGTTTATTTAAATAATAACCACATGATAAGCCAGCTTGACCTCCACCAATTACTATGCAATCTAATATTTCACCATTATATTCTGTCATAATTCGTAAATTTGTTAATTATTCAATAATACTAAACTATGGAAACTCCTGAACATCGACAACGAGAATACAAAGTAATTACATCAAACAAAAAAGCTTTTTATAATTTTCATATTATTCAAACTTTAGAAGTTGGGGTGCAATTAACAGGTACAGAAGTTAAATCACTTAGAAAAAGCAAATGCAGTTTACAAGAAAGCTATTGTAGATTTACTCGAAAGAATTCCCATGAACTCTACATAATAAACATGAATATCCCTCATTTTGAGCAAGGTAACATATTTAACCATGAACCAATGAGGCAAAGGAAACTCTTGATTCACAAATCTCAAGCAAAGAAATGGAAATCATCATCAGAAGAGAAAGCTTATACAATGGTTCCTACTGAAATCTATTTTTCTGGTCACTTAATTAAGCTCGAAATAGCACTAGTTAAACCAAAGAAACTTTATGACAAAAGAGCTACAGAAAAAGAAAGGCAAAACAAAAGAGAAATGGACCGCCAATTTAAATCATTATAGTAACTATTTGATAAATAATATATTATCGTGGTATAAATTATCTTTAGTTTCTAAGTATATTTTATAGAAGCCAGTTTCTAGCTCATAAACTGAAGAATAAGATAAATAAAAAAAGGTCACACAGATACCCCAATCTAATTTAAATTTTACTTTTTTTTGGCTAAATTTAATTAAGATTTATTTTTTACGTAAATTTGTATTTTATAATAAAACAAAACTAAGGAAACAAAATGAAGCAAACTGCGATTAGCTTATTGCTAGTACTTGCTCTATTATCTTGTGAGCAAAAAGAAACTAATACTCCATTAAAATTAACTACTTTTGAAGATTCGGTGTCCTACCTAATTGGATCTAATGTACACAGAAATCTATACAGAGATAGTACATTAAAAGAAACAGTAAAATTAGATATGGTAATACGAGGCTTAAATGATTTTGAAGCTGGTAAATTTGATATATCTGATTCAACAGCACAGCAACTAATGATGAAGTTCCAACAAGTTCTTCAACAAAAACAAATGCAAGCACAGATTCAAGCATCAAGCGGAAATAAGGAAAAAGGTCTTGCTTTCTTAGAAGAAAATAAATCAAAAGAAGGTGTAATGACTACTGAATCTGGTATTCAATATGAAGTAATCACTGAAGGAACTGGCGCTTCACCTTCGGCAACAGATAAAGTAAAAGTTCACTACCATGGAACACATTTGGACGGAACAGTTTTTGATTCGTCTGTAGATAGAGGAGATCCAGCAGAATTTCCTCTTAACGGAGTTATAGCTGGTTGGACAGAAGGTTTACAGCTTATGAAAGAAGGTGGAAAGTTTAAATTTTATATTCCATCTGATCTTGCTTATGGCGACCAAGGCAGACCAGGTATACCTGCTGGATCAACATTGATTTTTGAAGTAGAACTACTAAAAGTACTATAATCTAAAAGGATAAAAAATGAATTTATTAAAACTAATAACAATTACATTAATATTAAATTTGACTATGATGTCTCAAGATATGAAAACAAAAAAAGATTCTTTATCATACGCATTAGGTATGGATATTGGCAAAAGTTTATTAAGCAACCCAACGTATAATAATACTATTAATATTGATGTTTTAACACAAGCAATCAATGATTCGTATAAAGGGAATTCTAAGATTACTCAAGAAGAGTATCAAAGAATAATTAATGCTTATCAAGTTGAGCTTCAACAACAACAAGCAAATGTATTACAAAAACAAACTGATTTTTTAGTAGAAAACGGCAAGAGAAAAGAAGTAAAATCTACTAGCACTGGTCTTCAGTACGAAGTGATGAAAGAAGGTACAGGAGCTATGCCAAAAGCTACCGATAAAGTATTAGTTCATTATCATGGTACTTTAATCGATGGTACTGTCTTTGATTCTTCTGTAGAAAGAGGTCAGCCAATAGATTTCCCATTGAATGGAGTTATCCCTGGTTGGACTGAAGGCTTGCAATTAATGAAAGAAGGTGGTAAATATAAATTTTATATTCCTTCTGATTTAGCTTATGGAGATAGAGGCGCTGGTGGAAAAATCCAACCTGGAGCTACTCTGATTTTTGAAGTTGAATTGCTAGAAATAGTAAAGTAATAAGTAATTAAATACTTTTTAAAGATTAAAGACATCTGTTAATTCAGATGTCTTTTTTTTCTGCTACTAGGTAATATTCTATTCCAGTCGTGTCTTCGTAAAGTCTTTTTATTCTATCGATAAAGGCTGGTTTCTGAGCTAAAAATTTATCGAATAATCGGACTGCAAACCTGTTCATTTTCTTAGTGAAGTGATTATTTGGTCGTCTTCTTTCAATATTTAAAACATTGAACCCATTTTTTTCAAATACAGTTCTAAGTGATTTTTCAGTATAATGGAAGTAGTGATTTTGTGGTTGAAACCATATCCAGCGATGTTTAAAAATTGATTTCCATAAGTTGTCAAAAGCAGGAACTCTAATTATCAGCTTGCCATCTGAATCTAATTTGCCCAATACTTCCTTTAAAAAATCATTAGGATTCGGTATGTGTTCAAAAACGTGCCACATTGTGATTATATCAAACTTATTGTTAAAGTTTTGAATGCTGCTTTCAATATGCAAACCAATTTTCTTGCAATAATCTCTGGAATATTCTGACAGTTCTACGCCTTTACATTCGTATCCATATCTTCTGGCTTCGTCCAAGAAAAACCCATCTCCACTACCAATATCTAAAAGTTTAGATGGTGGAGATCTTAAATCAATAATATCACTGATTAGCTTTATTTGTTCTGGAAATCTGAAAACCCTTCGCTTTTCTCTCGAATAATTATTTTTCAAATCTTGAATTTTATAATTATTTTCATAGTGTTGCTTTAGGTCCTTTTCACTTGCTACATCAAGTGTTGAAGTTACACCACATTCAATGCATTCCAAAAGCTTTGTTTTGCCAAGAGTATAGCTCTTAGTATTTGCCGAATTACAAATTTTACAATTCATTGTTAATTATTTTTTTTACATCTGTTTCCCAGCTATAGCGAGGATGTTCTATTATCCTACCTCTTTCTACGCCGTTGGATTCAACTATTAAAGTTGGGATAAAACTAATATCATATTTCATAAGTTCAGATTTGGGTTCTTTTTTTCCAACTTCCACATCAATAATTTCAACCTCATCTTTACCAAGATCAAAATCTGATACAATTTTCATTATCTTTGGAAGAGACATCATACAAGTAACGCACCAAGCACCTGTAAAAATTATAAACTTACTTTTTGAATCTTTAAATTTGTTGATTGTAGTATTATCTATCATTTTTAATATCTCTGAGTTAAATAAATCCCACCTATAATTAATGAGCCACCAATAAAGAAATCTGTACTTAGCTGTTGATCTAAAAATATAAGTGCAAGTATTGTTACGAATACTGGTTGTACATTATTGAATACTGCTACTCTGCCCGCTTCAATTTTTGTTAAAGCATAGTACCAGATAGCATAACCAAGTCCAGAAGTAATAGCACCAATATAAAGCAATTGCAGCCAGTTTTTAGTTGAAATTAATTCAAAATTTATTTCTGGTGATTGTGCAAAAAATATTGGTTGGTAAAGAATTGTGCCCATAAACATTGCAAGACCTGTGGCATAAATCCCACCATACTTTTGTGAAAACCTTTTTCCAACTATAGTATATATTGCCCAAGATAATGATGCAGTTAAAGCCAATAAATCACCTTGGAATGATGTTGACGAAAAGTCAAAACCTTTCTGAGCAATTAATATTATAGTCCCTCCAATTGCTAAGATAATACCGATTGTCTTTACTAGTCTAAGTTTTTCACCTAAAAACATCGCAGCTATAATTAATACAAAGGCTGGTAGTAGTGAATATGCAAGAGCAACATTAGGAGGGCTAGTTTTTTCTAATGCAGATAAAAATAGGTATTGATTTAAAGGGATATTGAGCAGGCCCATTATTACCAATGTAAAATAGTCAGATTTTTCTATCCGTTTTATTTGTTTCTTTTGAAGTAAGAAAAAAATAGTGAAAGCAATACATACAATTATACTTCTAAAAAATAATGCAACTTTTGGCTCTACTTCTTGTGTTAAGCTACTTGCAACAATATGAGTTCCTGATGCAATTAATTGTTGTAACACAAGCAAAAGATATATTGGTGTATTACTGTTTTTAGTTGTCAATTGCGTTTCTTTCTGTTGTGTTTGCTATATCAAAAGTATAAATATCACCAATAATACCATCTGTTTCTGCTGAATGTCTTAGCTTAGCAAGATTATCTTCGTTCATGTTAGTATTAGCACCTAGAAGCACTAGACCTTCTTTGCTTATTATATTTCGTGAAAGTATCGTTCCTTCGCTAATATCTTTTAAGGAAATAGGGATTTCTCTTTTTGATCCATCACCAAGGTTATTTGCAGCTAAGTACTGGTCGATGTATGCTGCTGGAATAAAATCATATAGTCTTCTTGCGTCGTTCACAATGCTATCAGATGCATCACTTGTCTTTTCTCCAGTTTCAATTATATCATAATAGTCGGTAGCAACCCTCAATATCCTTGAAAGTTTAGGAATCTCTGCAGCTTTTTTACCATCAGGGAACCCTGTTCCATCAAAATTTTCATATAAATTTTCTATTATTATTTTTACAGTTTCGTATCCTTTTATCCTGCTAATAATTTTTGCGGCAAATGTAGGAATATCCTTCATTATTGGGTCATTCAATCTGCCATCTTTCATTACTGGCTCTGTAAGGAATTTATCGTTAAGTATAAGCCTACCAGTAAATTGGAGTTTGGCTGCTATGCTAAGATGAGATAGTTCGATTTCGTCTGTGATACCATACTTTTTTGCAATCCAGATTGCTGCATTCTCAATATTAGTAGATTTTTCTATAATTCCAGGTATTCTTTCTTCCAAAATAATATCAATTATTTCTTTGATTTTTAGAACTTCAGCATCAAATGAATCTTTAAGCTCCTTAAATTGATCTAGGGCTAATGATTTCTCTATTTTGGAAGTAATTAAGTCGATGCCATTTTTGAGTATTGGGAGTAAATCTTCAACTGCAAAAGGCTTGTTTAAATATCTGTCTACTCCTGCTTTAACAGCAGTTTTCTTTTGATCTTGAGTAATTGAATGATAAGTAAGCACAAAACAGTAATCTTTAACCATTTTCTCGGTTCTTAATCTTTCAAAAAGTTTAATCCCATTCAATCCAGGCAAATCCTTGCTTACAAAAAGGATGGCATTCTCATTATGATTACTTATAATTTCGTATGCTTTATCAAACTTTGTTGCAATATGGATAGGAGCGTTTGGATAAACCCTCTCACAAAGCTTTTGTAAATTAGAAATTTGAATAGCTTCGTTATCTACTATAATTATTTTTATTTTTTCCATAATATCTAACCACAATTTAGTAAACATTAATTAAATTAGTGAACAGATTTGTTAATATTGATTAATTCATTAAATTGAATCTATGAAATCTAATATTTCAAGGTCAAATCTCCTCAAAAAATTTCTTAATACAAGAAACTTATCCGTACAGATTACAAGTAATTTATCTCCTGAAGACAATAATCTTCAGGTTAATTCTGACGTTAGCCCAAATAAATGGCATCTTGGACATACGACTTGGTTTTTTGAAACATTTATTTTAGAGAAATATTTAGATTCTTATCAATATTATAATCCCAAATATCTGTACTATCTAAATAGTTATTACCAAAATAAAGGAAATAAAGTACCTAAAAATATAAGACATACAATATCTAGACCAAGTTATAATGAAATTATAAATTACAGAAAGATTATTGATAATAGGGTTTTAGAACTATTAACGAAAGTAGATTCTGAAGAACTTAACTTTATGATAAACTTAGGTTTAAATCATGAGCAGCAACACCAAGAGCTTATGATTATGGATACTAAGTTGAATTTGTTTTCTGGAATTGAAGATAGTTATTTCAGAAAAAAAGATTTTGATTTTCTTCATAAGAAATCTGATGCTTGGATAGATTTTGATGAAGGCGTTTTTAATTTTGGATATGATGGTGATGGTTTTTTCTATGATAATGAAAAAGGTTTTCACAAGCAATTTTTACATAGTTACTCTATTTCAGAATCCCTAGTTACTAATGGTGAGTATCTCGAATTCATAAATAGCGAAGAATACAACAACCCAAATAATTGGTTAAATGATGGGTGGAATTGGAAAAATCAGAATAATATAACAAAACCCTTGTATTGGATATATATTGATGGAGAGTATTTTGAGTACTCAATTAACGGTATCGAGATACTAAGTTTATTAAAACCCGTATCTCATATAAGCTACTATGAAGCTTGGGCTTATGCAAGGTCAAAATCTTGTAGATTACCAACTGAATTTGAGCTAGAACATGCATTGAATGTTCCTGATACTACATTCAAAAATGTATTTGCAAATGTTTCAAATAGCTTCTTGGACTGTATTGGTTTTGATAAATTAAATCTTTTTGGGAATTTGTGGGAGTGGACAAATTCTGCATATTTACCTTATCCATTTTACAAGCAGGATGGTGGAGCTCTTGGAGAATATAATGGTAAATTTATGAATAATTTGTATGTTCTGAAAGGTGGTTCTAGCTTTACCCCATCAGACCACATACGAAACACTTATCGAAACTTTTATTCTCCAGAAAAAAGATGGGTACAATCTGGATTTAGATTAGCAAAATATAATTAATATGGACTATACATTCGCAGCATCAGTAAAAGATGGTCTCCAAGAAACCCCGAAGAGGCTTTCATCAAAATATTTTTATGATGAAGCTGGCTCCAAAATTTTTCAGAAAATAATGAAAATGCCAGAGTACTATCTTACAGATTCGGAATTTGAGATATTAGAAACTAATGCTAATAGATTTTTTGATGTTTTTGCTAGTGAAGGGCCATTTGATTTAGTGGAGCTTGGGTCGGGAGATGCATTTAAAACTAAAATTTTACTAAAGCACCTACTTAAACAAGATGTAAAGTTTACTTATGTACCAATTGATATTTCTGAAAAAGCAATGATTGAGCTAGAAAAAACATTGCATGAAGAGCTTACATCATTGAACTTTAATCCAATAGTTGATGATTACTTTTATGCACTTGATAAGCTTTCCCAAAATTCAAATGATAGGAAAGTTGTTCTATTTTTAGGTTCCAATATTGGTAATTTTGAAAACGCTGGAGCTGCTCATTTTCTGAAATTAATATCAGAGAAATTGAGACCAGATGATTTATTATTAGTAGGATTCGATTTAAAAAAAGATCCACAAATCATATTAAATGCATATTCGGATCCGCATGGAATAACAAGTAGCTTTAATTTTAATTTGCTTGATAGAATTAACAAGGAATTTGATGGAGATTTTGATAAAGATAAATTTAAACATCATGTAAGTTATAACCCTGTTACTGGTCAAACAGAAAGTTATTTAGTAGCTTTGAAAACCCACATGGTTGAAATTAAAAGATTAAAATTGAAACTAAAAATTCAGTATGCCGAACCTATATGTATGGAACTATCTCAAAAATTTGATACAGAAATGATAAATAATTTAGCTGAAAATTCAGAATTTGCTGTTCAAAAAAACTTCTTTGATAGTAAGGGGTATTTTTGTGATTCATTATGGAAAAAAGTTTAAATAAAATTTATTACTTTAAATTTGAAAAAAAATGCTTAGTTTTAAAATTGTAAAAACAAAATAAATTATATGGAATTTTCTTTTACCAGTTTAGAAATAAATAAAATATCTGAGGCTTTAAATTGTGAAGTTAAAAGCTTTGCAGAAGGTTATAGTTGGAATCTTAACAACAAAGAATCGGGGCAGTCTCTTTTATGTAATTTATATATCAAAGCTCAGTTGGGAGACCAAATTGAAGGAGTTTTGGTATCGGTGCAGACCCAACACGGATATTTTGAATTGCATGATTGCAATTCATTTATGGTTTTTGAACCTGATGAAATAATATTTTTACAAAGCACAGAAACCAAAGTTTCTTCATTAATTATTGGAAAAAATGCTAGTTGCTCTCTTTATTCAAACATTAACAGAGAAATACTCGGTGCCGATTTTGGAGCATTAGACCCAGCTGTATTGCTATCAGCTATGCAACTCTCGCTCACTGAAGGTGTATTACCCGAATAATGAAAGCAAAAATTGAGATTATAAACTCAAGTTCTTTTAAATTGTTACCGATAAAAAAGGTTGCAAGTTTAATTGCCAAGGTTCTTGAAGACTTTAAGTTTGAGGAATACTCTTTAAACATTATATATTTTGATAATTCTCAAATACAAGAATTAAACAAAAAGTTCTTGAACCATGACTACCCAACAGATGTTATTTCTTTCAATATAGATGATAACCCATTAATTGCAGAAATTTATATTGGTGTAGAAATTGCTAAGTTACAAGCAAATGAATTTAAGGTATCTCTCAGAAACGAGATTTTAAGATTAGCTGTTCATGGGTGTTTGCACATCTGTGGTTATAACGATAAAACAGTTGATGAAAAAACAATCATGTCATCATTAGAAGATAAGTATTTAGAATATGCAAGAAAGAATAGTTGAATTAATAACAATTGTACTCCAAGAGCTTAAAAAAAATATTAGAATTTCTGATATTGATATTGAGAATTTAATTGGTAAAGGATATACCAGCTCAGAAATATCAACTGCTTTTTCTTGGCTTGTGGATAGAATAGAGTTTAATACTAATTTTAATACTGGTGATGATTCGACTGAAGACTCATTTAGATTCTTACATGATGCAGAACAAGAAATGTTTACAAAAGAAGCTTGGGGCGAAGTTATTCAACTTAAAACCTTAGGTATCCTCAGCTACGAAAATGTAGAAACTTTAATCGAGAACTTTATGG
>JAONBD010000031.1 GCA_028376765.1 Candidatus Kapaibacterium sp. | reverse complement strand
CAACAAAAACTTGAAATGATTTAATAGTATTAATTACAAGTACAAAAAG
Organism: Candidatus Kapaibacterium sp.; assembly: GCA_028376765.1. GTDB lineage: Bacteria > Bacteroidota > Ignavibacteria > Kapaibacteriales > UBA2268 > JAJRPT01. The sequence continues at coordinate 14,821 of JAONBD010000031.1, read as the reverse complement.
CATTGTTGGTTTTACTAAAGGCAGGGTCACTTTGCTGAAAATTAATCGCTTGTTAGCTCCCATAAGTGTAGCACTTTCATATAGTTCTTTAGGGATTGTTTGCAAAGCTGCTAAAAAAAGCAAAGTATAATAACCTGTGGAAATCCAAATTTCCATTGCCATCACAGAAAGCAATGCAGTGGAAGGACTTAGTAAAAACCCATTTTCTGGATAAGGTATATTCAATAATTTTAAAATAGTATTAATATAACCATTTTGCTGATACAAAGCCGTGAAAATTAATGAAATAACTACTAATGAAGTAACCGATGGCAGAAAGTATGATCCTTGTAAAAAACCTTTTATTTTGCTATTGGCATTGTTTATTAGCACAGCTAAAATAAGAGATAAAAAAGCGGTTATTGGTACTGTTCCTATTGTAAAAATGCTAGTATTCAAAAGAGCATTCCAAAAATCGTCATCATTGAATACTTTAATATAATTATCAAAACCTAAAAAAGTATACTCGCCAGTTAGCGACTTGTATTCACCCAAACTTAGTATAAATGAATATATTAGGGGGTACAACCAAAATATACTAAATACCAAAAACCAAGGGATTAGTAATCCCATGTAGAAGGATTTCTTAGTCAGATAAACCTCGTAATAATTTATAAAGTTTAACAATTGGCAGGCCAACTACGTTATAGAAATCACCAACTATAGATTCTACAAAAATTGAACCCATATCGTCTTGGATCCCATAGCTACCTGCTTTGTCCATTGGAGAACCACTATCTACATAATAATTTATTTCTTCGTCATCCAGTTTTCTAAAAGTAACGTCAGTTCTTGAGTAATCACATTGGATTAGCATTTGGCTTGTATCAAATATACATAAACCTGAAAAAACTGAATGGGTATTCCCACTTAATCTATTAAGCATTTGCCTAGCTTCATTAGGATCTTTTGGTTTATTTAAATATGAATTATCAAACACAACTGTAGTATCTGCACCTATAATTATTGAGTTTGGGTGTTCAGATGCAACCTCAGCAGCCTTTGCTTTAGCCAAAGTCATAACATAATTAGAAGCTTTTTCGTTAAAAATCTTATCTTCGTTAATATTAGATGGAACAACTTCAAAATCAAATCCCATAGAATGTAATAATTGCTTTCTGCGTGGTGATTTTGATGCTAATATTAGGGGCGATTTCAATTTTATTAGTTGGCTTGCGTTCATTATTAAAAACAAATTTACATTATGAAAAAACTTATTCTAATACTATTAATTCTATCTACCAAATTATTTTCACAAAAAATATTAATTCAGATGGATTTAACCCAGACCGATCATCTAAAAGCTTATGGTTTAGCTTATTGGATTGTTAAGGATGGAAGCAATGTTGATTGGCTTCTGAACTATAGGGGTGGGTCTTTTTTAGCTGAATACTCTGATAAATATGCTGCTGAATGTAGAATTAGGGGCATAGCATTCGAGACGATTTCAAGCAGTATGGCTACCCAAATTGAAGAGGAAGTAAAAGCTGATAACGTAAATATGGATATAGTAAAGCTAGAAAAATCTCCAAAGATTGCTGTATATGCTCCTCCAGGTGCACAGCCTTGGGATGACGCTGTAAGACTTGCCTTGGAATATGCAGAAGTAGAACACGAAATTATTTATGACGAGGAAGTTCTGGAGGGTAAATTAAAAGAATATGATTGGCTGCATTTACATCACGAAGATTTTACAGGACAATTTGGCAAGTTTTGGAGATCCTACAGAAATGCTCCTTGGTATATCCAACAAGTAGCCCTTAATGAAGCAATGGCTCAAAAAATGGGTTATAGTAAGGTTTCGGATTTGAAACTAGCAGTTGCTTTAAAGATAAGAGAGTATATAGCAAATGGAGGTTTTGTTTTTGCAATGTGTTCTGCTCCAGATAGCTTTGACGTTGCCTTGGCAGCCAAGGATGTTGATATTTGCGAGTCCATGTTTGATGGAGATCCAATGGATCCAAATGCTCAATCAAAGCTGGATTTTACTCAAACTATTGCTTTTGAAAACTTCAAAATCGAGAAAAACCCATCAGAATATGAAATAAGTTCAATAGATGTTGGACCAACAACGATTAATAATCCTTCTATTGATTACTTTACTTTATTTGAATTTTCCGCAAAATATGACCCAGTTCCATCGATGCTAACCCAAAACCACCAAGCCGTTGTTCCTGGATTTTTAGGACAAACAACTGGTTTTAAATCCGAACTAATTAAGAAGAATATTATAAAATTGGCAGAGCGAGACGGCACTAACGAAGTGAAATATTTATATGGAAACTTTGGGAGAGGATTCTTTGCCTTTTATGGGGGACACGACCCCGAAGATTATAGACATGGAGTAGGTGACCCGCCAACAGAACTGAGACTGCACAAAAACTCACCATCGTATAGATTGATTCTGAATAATGTACTGTTCCCAGCTGCAAAGAAAAAAGAGCAAAAAACTTAAAATAAATTTATTTTACTTCTTTGTGAAGAGTATGTCTTCTTAAAAAAGGATTATACTTTTTAAGTTCTATTCTTTGAGTAGTATTTTGTTTGTTCTTAGTAGTAGAATATCTTGAAGCTGGTCTACCTTCGTTTTTTGCTTCTGTACATTCTAATATTACTTGTATTCTATGACCTTTCTTTGCCATGGTATTATATTCCCGATTTTTGTATCAAAAAAAGATTACAAATATATCATTTCTATTAAAATAAATCAAAATATTTATCATATTTTTTTCTATCTTGCATGTAAGCAGTAATTTTTGAAATAGAGGTGATATTGAAATTTGATCCATATCTTGTGCTAATAGGTGTGTCATTCCTTGTAATTCTGTCATATTTATTTGACCAAGCGTCTAAGAAATTTAAAATTCCGTCAGTGCTTTTCCTATTGGGAACAGGCATTATAATAAAACAAATATTCAATTCCTATGACTACCAGTTGGGAGATATGTTTTCCAGCTCACTAGAACTATTAGGTATTGTTGGGCTTATGATGATTGTCCTTGAAGCCGCCGTTGAACTAGACTTAAACAAAAAGAAATATAAAATTATCAGAAAATCGCTCCTTTTAGCATTTTTAGTCTTGGTGATTTCCTCTGTGGCAATAGGGAGTGCTATAATGTATTTTCTTAAAGAACCTTTTTTTAATTCGTTAATCTATGCTATCCCAGTATCCGTTGTATCAAGTGCGGTTTTAATTCCCAGTTTGCATACCCTTAGCGAAGAGAAGAAAGAATTTTTAGTTTATGAATCTACTTTTTCGGACATAATTGGTATCATGTTCTTCAATTTTGTAGTTATATCAAATGCAGAAATTTTTACTGCCAGCGGTTTTATGATGATACTTTTAACACTAGTATCTTCACTTGTCCTCTCTTACATAATGGTTTATGTCTTTAGCAGAATTAACTCCAAAATCAAAATATTTTTAATTATTTCAATTCTGGCACTTCTTTTTGCTCTTGGCAAGCAGCTGCATTTGTCATCTCTTTTAATGATTTTTATTTTTGGAATAGTTCTCAATAATGCAAAAAGGGTTTTTATTGGTCCTTTAGCAAGACTACTTCCAAAAGAGGGTATGAAACCTATTATCAAGGATTTCCATATTATCACAGCAGAAACAGCATTTGTAGTAAGAACATTTTTCTTTGTTGCTTTTGGAATGATTATAGATCTTAATCAATTATTTCAGACAGAAGTATTGATAGTAGGCTCTAGTATAGTATTAATTTTATATATAATTAGATATTTGAATTTCAAAATTTTTACGCATACTGATGTATTTCCAGAAATATTTTTGGCTCCTAGGGGCTTGATAACAATCTTACTTTTCTTTCAGATACCAGAAGATAAAGTAATTGCAGAATTTGGAGTTGGAGTATTGTTCTTTGTAATTCTAGCAACGGGAATAATAATGATGATTGCATTGATGACCAACAAATCTGAAAATCTTGAAAATTTTACCGTTTTAGAATTTGGGTTTAATCCAACTTCTGAAAGTTCAGAAAACGATGCTAGTGGTAAGTTTTCGGAGTACGATGACCTTTAATTTATATTCCACGTAACTTTTTATTATTTTTATTGTTACTTATTTGAATTAACAATTAGGTTTTATTAAAATGGAATTTAAAAAACACTTCAAAATTTTATCTATAAGTATTGGTTTAATCTACTTTTATTTTGGATTTCTGAAATTTTTCCCGAGCCACAGCCCTGCAGAAGAAATAGCGATGCATACTCTCGAGATTATTACTTTTGATTTAATTCCGTGCAGTTTACTATTTTTAGTGCTAGCGGCATGGGAGACATTGATTGGTATAGCACTTATCTTCAATAGGTTTAAGAAAACAGCCATAGTGCTGGCACTCACTCACATGGTAATGACATTTAGTCCTTTTATTTTGTTGCCAGAGGAAGCATTTCAAGAAGCTTCATTTTTGCCAAGCCTACTAGGACAATATATTTTTAAAAACTTAATTATAATAGCTGCATTAATGATCTTATGGAAAGATCAAAAAATGACTAGTTAACTAGATGAAAAAATGGTTTTAGAAAGAACATACGTTACGGACACAACAGATATACTAAAGGTTTTTAAACACTCTGTTCAGCAAATTGGATCCTTAGATTATTCGCAACAACAAATCGAAGCATGGATAAGTTCAGCTGAAGATATTCAAAAATGGAAAAAAAATATTGCTAATGATTATTTTATCAAAGCAGTAAAAAACGATTATCCAGTTGGCTTTGCATCTCTAAAGAACAATAACTTTCTAGACTACTTATATATTTCACCAAACTATCAAAAAAAAGGGATTGCTCAGAAGCTTTTAAATCATTTAATATCAATTGCTAAAGAGAATAAATCAGATTGTATCAAGACCAATTCAAGCAAATCTGCATTGAAATTTTTTCTAAATAATGGATTTGAAATTTTAGATACAAATATTTTAAAAATTGGCGGAACCAGCTTAGAAAATTACAAGATGATATTAATGTTATAAATTATTTTTTTAATTAATCGCTTAGTTGATTTCAAAAACTCTTGATCCAAAAAAATAGAATGCCAATGGAATAAGTACGGCAGAAATTAAGTTTAACCATAGCCCTGCTTTCATCATATCCCGTATTTCTAATTTACCTGAAGAAAAAATAATAGCATTAGGTGGTGTAGCAACTGGTAGCATAAATGCAAAAGAAGCAGCAATAGTAGCCGGAATCATTAATATTAATGGATCAATATTTAGCGTTACGGATATAGATGCTAAAATTGGTAAAAATGTATTAACCGTTGCTGTATTTGATGTTAGCTCAGTTAAGAAAATAATGACTAAACTAACTAAAAAGCTAATTACATAAGGGTTTATCCCTCCTAGAAAAGAAAAATAAGACCCTATTAATTCAGATAAACCAGAAATTTGAAAGCCTTTCGCAAGTGCAAAACCACCACCAAATAACAAAAGAATATCCCAGGGTAAGGATTTGATTTCATTATTGGTTAGTAATTTTTCACCATCTTCATTAGGTATTATAAACAGTAGCAAAGACATAGAAATTGCAATTGTAGAATCGTGTATAGCAATCGACTTAGGAAGTAAATTAGACCAACCATTTAGCTCAATAAAACCAAGATTAATGTTTTGTCTGAATATCCATAGAAAAGTAGTTGTGAATACAATTAAAAGAACCAATTTTTCGCTTCGGTTAATCTTTCCAAGCTTCTTAAGTTCATTATTAATAAAATTACTTTCAAATTTTAGATTCTGTGGTATTTTAAATAAAATTTTAAAAACTAATATTAGTACAATTACCATAAGTAATGATAATGGAAATCCGAAGCTCATCCAACTTGCAAAAGTTATTTCTTCACTATTTGGAAAAGAAGTCTCGTAAATCCCTTTGAAAACTAAATTTGGGACTGTACCAACAAGAGTACTTATTCCACCAAGAGTAGAACTATATGCTATGCCAAGCATTAAAGCAATAGCAAAATTTCTAATGTGATGTTTTTCAAATTTATCCTCTAATGCATATATTACAGATAATCCAATTGGTAACATTATAATGGTAGTCGCAGTATTAGTGATAAACATTGACATTAGCCAACATGAAATAATAAAACCAATTAATATACTATTTGTTGAACCTCCAAATAGCTTTATAACAGATAGCGATAATCTTTTATGTAGGTGATTCTTTTCAATTGCCTTTGCTATTAAAAATCCACCAAGGAATAAGAAAATAGTTTTATTTATATAAATATTGGAAACATCACTAGGGTTTGCAATTTCTAGTATTGGGAAAAGTACAAGAGGAATTAATGATGTAACTGCAATTGGGATTGATTCCATTATCCATAAAATAGCCATCAATGAAGCAACTGCACCCATCGAATTTGCTAAAGTGTTTCCTAATGGTTCAAGTAAAAGAATAAGTATAAAAGTAAGAACCCCTACAAATAGACCTATTTTCTTTGGTTCAAATTTTAACATCATCAAATATAATGATTAAAGAGCTAATTTTAATGCCCCTATAAAATTAATTCCAGGTGCAGCTATTCCAGAGCTGTAAGGTCTATACCTTTGATCGGTTATGTTTTCAAGTCCTGCGGATACTAGTATGCTTTGATTTATTCTATAAAGTCCTTTCAAATTTAATGTGTACCAAGAGGGAGAGTAAGGTCTCCCTTCACTATCCAAAGCATAGATAAAATCTTTTTCTCTTTCAGCCGGGGTCAATTGATTGTTGTTAAATTTATCAGAGTATTCTGCATATAATTCTAATCTAAACTTATCATAAAAATATTTTAATACAGTTTTTCCAAACATTGGTGCGGCATGCCTTAAAGCTACTATCTCACCATCGTTTTGCTTTTCTTCGCCGACTTGATAGTTGAGCCTAGAAGAAATAGCAAAATTAAAAGGTAGCTTTAGTTCCAAATAACCCTGTACACCATAAACCTGAGCTTTTGCTGCGTTCTGAATTGCTTGCACATTTGATAGCTCTCCATCGTAGATGATACTATTCATTCCATTAAATTGAAAATCTCTACGTACAAGTGCATTTTGCAAAATAGTATAATAGGCAGATAAATCGATTTTAATTAAATCATAGAAGCTTTTTTCTACGCTATATTCAAAATTATAAGCCAGTTCAGCTGAAATATTTGAGTTTGGAACAACAACGGATCCAGGTTCCGAATCAAAAACTTTACCTATATCATCAATATTTGGTGCCCTGAAACCAGTAGAAATGTTCAAATTCATTTGAAAATCATAGCTTGGCCTGTAAGCTAAACCTATAGATCCATTTAATGCATAATCATTATAACTAGTTGAAGTATATGGTAATGGAAGAAATGTAGTGTCGAATGGAGCATTTACACTTATATAATTGATTCTAACTCCGCTATAAATAGATAATTCAGAATTTACCTCATACTTAATATTTCCATAAATAGCACTTGATAACCAATTAGAACCATCTGGGTATCTAGTCTGAATATTTTCTGTGGTATTATCAATAATATTTTTGGAATTTGCCACGGAGCTAACTTCATTATAAACTAATTCAAAACCGTAGTAAATTGTCGATGTTGCAGTTTTTAAATCATTTGGATTTATTTTTTTATAAAAATCTAAATTAGTAGAATAAGCATTAACCCTTTCTTTTCTTTTCTTTAATATCAAATCATTAAAATTTCTTGTGTTTCTGCTCTCTTTAAATTGCTGATAAGCCAAAGTCAACTTTGCTTCATCAAAAAGATTATGCCGTTTTGAATAAATACTTGTAAAATTTGCAAATCTCCAGACTTGTGGTCCATAGAACCAGTCTCCAGATTTTAATTGTTCCTTGTTATATTCTATTAACCTATCATAACGAGGGATGTCACTACTTGCTGAAACATAATAGGATAAATTTAAAGACAAATTATCGCTTGCTTGATAGAGCAACTTGCCAAGTACATTATATTGCGAGTAGCCAGTACCTATTTGTTTTTCTGGGTTTTTGTTTTTAATTATGGTATCAATTCCATCTTTAGATTGAACAAACTCATTTCTTAGATATTCTCTCGGACCATGTGATCCCATAACTTGATCGCCATAATTAGTTGAAGTAATGCTTAGCAAATAAGCAAAATTTTCAGAGCCTTGATTAAAGTTAATATTAAATGTTTTTTCGTTGTTAGCTGTAGAAAATCTTGTATTTGCATTAATATCAAAGCTCTTGCTTACATTTTTCGATTTAAGTTTTGGTTTGATTGTGTGAAAGTTCATCACTCCACCTATTGCATCAGAGCCATAAAGAACTGATCCTGGTCCAAAAACTAATTCTGTGTTGTTTACAGTAAATGGATCTATCGAAATAATGTTTTGCAAATTACCACTTCTGAAAATTGCATTGTTCATTCTAACACCATCAACTGTAATCATTACTCTATTAGCCGAAAAGCCTCTTATCATTGGGCTACCACCACCAAGCTGGCTCTTTTGAATAAAGACCTCTCCGGAGCTACCTACTAAATCTGCAGCAGTCTGAGGGTTTTGAATGATTACTTTTGATTGCTCAATATTTGAAATTTTTATAGGTACTTTTTCACGGTTTGATTCCCAATGAGAAGCTGAAACAACAACTTCTTCAGTTTCAAAATCCTTTGGTATTAGGTAAATCTGATATTTATTATTCTTAATTTCATCCAAGCTGTATTGGATACTATTGTATCCAAATTTAGATATTTTAATAGACTTTAAGCTCGAATCTAAATTGACCCTTCCATAAATATCAGATTGTAACGAATCGTTTACTAGTGCATCTTTTATAGGTTGTAAAGTAATTTCATCTTTTATAAAAATAACTTCACAACACAGAAAAAGTGGAAGAAAAATTAATGAAATAATTAATTTGATAGTAATTATCCTTATTTATTTGAAACAATCTATAATTAACTAAGGGATAAGAACCCATAATTTATAGTGAAAAATGACAATAAGATGGGTTGATTTAATATTATTCAATTTGCTTTTTTATTGAAGTTTGATCTGTAGGTTAAATTGGCAACAAATGCAAAGATCAGGTAAAATAAAAATATATTGATTGCCACAAATTCCCATTCTATTTTTACACCATCTTCAGATAATAATTCAGTATGGTTATAAAGTGAATTAATTAATGATAATGGTATCCCCAAGTGTACGGGGTAGTATACGAATGTATAAAAACTCTTGCTTATATAAACATTTCTATAGCGAAATGCTATAAATGCTGGAATCAATAGGATTAAAAATAGAATTGGAAGTTTAGCTAAATATTCATTAGTCATAGCTAAATCTAAGTCAAATAAATCTGAGTAAATTAGGTGCAATAGGGGCGTACCTAGTAATGATATTATAAGTAATTTGGATAATTTCATAATCAACCTAAGGAACTAATTTTTTAATATATTGACCATATTCTGTTTTTATTAAGTCATTAGCTAGCTTTGCCAGCTGCTCTTCATCAATCCAAGATTTTTTATAAGCGATCTCTTCTAAGCATGCAACTTGTAATCCTTGCCTTTTTTGTAATGTATGCACAAAGTTAGATGCTTCTAATAAACCCTCTGGAGTACCAGTATCAAGCCAAGCAAACCCCCGACCTAGTAGCTCTACGCTTAACTTTCCTTGCTCCAAATAAGCATTATTCACTGCTGTAATCTCAATCTCTCCTCTATGAGATGGCTTCACATTTTTTGCAATTTCAATTACACTATTGTCATAAAAATATAGACCTGGTACAGCATAGTTCGATTTTGGTTTGGCTGGTTTTTCCTCTATTGATAAAACCTTGTTATTTTCATCAAAATCAATTACACCAAATTCGGTAGGGTTGCTAACCCAGTATCCAAAAATAGTTCCACCATCTTTAAGCTCACCTACTTGTTTTAACAAGCCAGAAAAGCCATAGCCATAAAACACATTGTCACCTAAAATTAAGCAGACGCTGTCATTTCCAATAAATTCCTCACCAACTATAAAAGCATCAGCAAGACCTCTTGGTTCGGTTTGAATTTTATATTCAAAATTACAACCTAAATGAGATCCATCTCCAAGCAAGTTTTTATATAAATCGATATATTCAGGGTTTGATATTATTAATATTTCTTTTATTCCAGCTAGCATCAAAACAGAGAGCGGATAATATATCATTGGTTTATCATAGATAGGAACCAACTGTTTTGATACAACTCTTGTCATTGGGTAAAGCCTTGTACCAGAACCACCTGCTAATATTATGCCTTTCATTTTTGCTCTTTTATTATCTAAAAAATATAATTTACTAAAAAATACTATTAATTGAAACTTGCTTTGCTGAGAGTAATCCTAAATTCTGGTCCATTACCCTTGCTAACTCTAGCCATAAAGTCGAACCTAAAAAAAAGAAAAAGCTTATTAAGACCTATTCCCACTTCATTAAAAAGTTGATTTTCAAACCTATTACCTTGCATTGAAGATGAAACATAATTATAGCCAGATTGATTGTTTCTTTCAATTTCGTCTTCTCTAAAATGGCTCCAAGCTGTATTAACTATAAAAATAAACTCCAACCCAAAACTTGCAACATTTGGTATTCTTAAAAGACCTGGAAAGATTTCTCCAAAATTATGTTCAAAATTTACAGCTGCAAAGCTACTACCATAATACTCCTTTGGAGATAATGTCCTCATTGCACCTGGTGCAGTTAAGCCAGCAGTAGATGTTTCAATTGAGTAATATTTTTGAAATGGAATATCTCCTCTCGAATAAGCACCACTAAATTTGAACTTTGCATTCCATAGAGGTAATGTAGTTAGTTTGACATTAAATTCTGTGTAATAACGCTCATAATTTTGTGAAGATCCGATTGATTTATTACTAATCTCAGATTCTAAGTAAATTCCAAGATTTGAAATTTCTTTTTTTCTACTGTGATTGATGTTTAACCGCAGACCAATAGCGTTAAAACTATTGTTAATCGCTGGTGGATTTGCCCTAAATGAATTATTCCAATTAAACATAGAAAAATTTGAATTAACATTAGCAGTATTGTGTTGCTCAAATTTACCAAATAGCTCTATTGAATTTGGTCTTACGAAATCAAATTTTTCAATAAATTTAAATTGTCCCCACCCATAACCTAAAGATAATTCTAGGCCTTGATTATAATAATAATCACCGTAATCATTTCCTCCAATTAAAGAAACAATACTTATTGTTCTTTCTTTAATTATTAAAGGATTATCTGATCTATTAAGTTTATTGAAAATACTAACATTAAAATATCCATTTTTTTGTTGGCTAAAATATTGATTGACTTTGCCCTGATAAAAGAGCTGTTTATCCGATATTCCATAACCTAAATATAAATTGGCATTTGTAGTTTGACTTAAATTGCCAAAAACACCAACACCTAATTTTAGCCCATTAACCCTGTTAAATTTTACTATGTCTTGCCAACCTGTAAATGGGGGCAGGTTGATGAACCTAAGTTTACTGGTAATTGGAGCAATTTGCTTAGTAATAAAGTTAGTTCCTCGAATGCTATCAGGTGATTGAATTGATTTTCTTATTTGCTCATAAGCAACTGACTCAGATTCTTCAAGAACAATTTCTTTATTATTTATCCAGAAATTTGGATCTTGCGTATCTGCATCTTTATCAATTTCAACTTGTCTACCGTTGAATATCTTATCAGCAATTGGTAAATTAATTTTATAATTGTACTGTGAGTTCTCAATTTTTAAATCTAAGCGGGGGGATAATACCCAAAAAATATCTGCTGTTGTCCAAGCCTTTATTCTTAGTTTGGTAGGCATAGTGAAATCAGAAACAACTGTAAACCATTGCTCATAGCCCATTGTGGCATTGAAAGGTAACTGCACTCTATTACTAGGTTTAAGGTTGACATATACTGGGCTATTTAATAGTGAGTCAATTAAAATATATCCTTCAAATGCTTTTCTTGATAGTCCTTTTGGAGTAATAGAAAGCCTATGTAATTTTCTGTTATTTGAATCCTTTTGATAATAATCAAACTTAAAGTCATAAAAGTCAATTGCATCGAAATGAAAAGGTGAATAAATACTTTCTTGAAATATTTTAATGAAATTATTCCAAGCATTTAGCCTGTTGTCCAATTGTGTAAAGTTAGCTTGTGGTGGTATGTTAATTGATTGTCTTTTCTTTTTTATATTATTGAAATATTGATTAGGATATTTGTAATAGCTTTTAGAATATGATTCTAAAATTGAATTGATTGTTGTGTCGCTATAACCATCTGTTCTACCAGCAGTTAAAGTATCGGTTGCAATCACAAATTTAGTATATAGATCGTAGGTGTAGGTTTTAAGGTTTTGAAAATCTTGTTTTCTTTTCTCTAGAATTTTTCGCATCATTCTAGTACCTAAATCTTCTGCAAAAACAACAACATCTTTTGTCTCATAATCTGAAATTTCGAGAGGGATTAACAGGTTTAATGTATCATTTTCAACATTTAGATTAAGTACTTTCGATTTAAAACCAGTTGTAAACGCCTTAAGATTAATTATCCCAGATTTTGATTTAATAGAAAAAAAGCCTAATGAATCTGTGTAAGCTCCATTTCGAGTATCAGTATTCAAGATTGTACAATATGGAATTGGCTTATTTCCATCAACACTTACCACTCTGCCCGAAATAGAAATTTCTTTTGCACACACAAAAAAAGAGTGTGTAATCAAAATATATATAATGAATTTCATAAGTGTTAAGGTAACCTTTTAGGAAATACTGCAAGAACGAAAAAAATCCTTCGATAGTATTTTATCGAAGGATTATGAAATTTTAATTATACTGATACTCTATATATTAATAGTTGTCAATTTGTGCTCTTTGTAAGCTACCAGAGTAGTCAATATAAACAGTTTTCCATTCTGTGAAAATATCAAAAACAGTCCAGCCACCTTCTCTGTGTCCATTTCCAGTTCCTTTTACACCGCCAAATGGCATGTGGGCTTCTGCTCCAATTGTTGGTGCATTTACATAGGTTATTCCTGCTTCTAGCTCCCTAATTGCAATCCAACTATTTCTAACATCGTTTGTAAATATTGAGCTTGATAAACCATATTTACTATTGTTTGCAGCATCAATTGCTTCTTGCAAATTAGATACTTTTGTTGCAACTAGTACCGGACCAAAAATTTCTTCTTGAAAAAGTTTAGAATCCTGAGGTACATCGGAGTAAAGTGTTGGTTCTATAAAAAATCCATTTTCTAAACTGTCTTTTCTTTTACCGCCAAATTGTAGATTTAGTCCTTCGCTTTTAGCAATATCAAAATAGTTAGAAATTTTATTAAAAGCCTTTTGGTTAATAACAGGCCCTACTTCGGTTGTTTTATCTAAGCCAGCACCAAGCTTTAGTTTTGGAGCTTTTTCAACTATTTTTTGGATAAAATTATCATATACTTTTTCATGGATAATTAATCTGGAAGTAGCTGTACACCTTTGTCCAGTAGTGCCATAAGCACCCCAAATAATACCATCAAGTGCTGTTTCTAAATCGGCATCATCCATTACAATCATAGCATTTTTACCGCCCATTTCAAGGCTAACTTTCTTGTTGAGCTGACCGCATCTACTAGCAATAGAATTACCCGTTTTAGTAGAACCAGTAAATCCAATTAAGTTAATATCTTTATGCTCAACAATCGAATTGCCAACCTCTGCAGCTCCATGAACTACATTGAATACTCCCTTTGGTAAGCCAGCTTCTTCCATGATTTCTGCAAAGATATTAGCACTATGAGGGCTATCTTCACTTGGTTTGAAAACTACTACATTTCCAGCAGCTAGAGCAGGGATGATTTTCCAACTTGGTACTGCAATCGGGAAGTTCCAAGCTGTAATTATTCCACAGATTCCTATTGGTACTCTGAAACTAAGGTTCATTTTATCATTCATTTCTGAGGGAACAGTATTACCAAATAGTCTTCTAGTTTCACTACCTGCGTAATAACAAGTATCAATAGCTTCTTGAATATCACCTTTAGTTTCAAAAACTGGCTTACCCATTTCCCTTGTCATAACTCTTGCTAATTCGTCTTTTCTTCTGTTAAAAATATCACCAGCAATTCTCAGAATGTCACCACGTTTAGGAGCAGGAGTTCTTCTCCAAGAAGCATAAGCATCTTTTGCTGCATCAGTAGCATTATTTACATCAGCATTATTCGAATCTGGAAATTCGCCAATAATATCATTTTTATCGGCTGGGTTAATATTTTTGAAATATTTTTCTGATTGAGGTGTAACCCATTTTCCATTTATATAATTTTTGAACTGCATATAAATCCTTTGGTATGTTATTTGATTAATTTAATAATATTCAAAATTCGGCTTTTATTTTCATGAAATCAAAACATTTAATCATTTTTTTGGCTTTTTTTGCTCAGATGGCTTTATCGCAGTCTTCACTTCCTCATAATCCAGGATTATTTATAGGAGCAAAATATTTAAAACAATCTAATTCAATTGCTCCAGTACTTGGTCTGAATTATGAATATAGATTGCCAAATTCAAAAATAGCAACTGGAATTGGATTAAACTCTGAATTTAAATTTGACGAACAAATCGGAATTCAGTTTGGACCAGCATTTTATATTCACCCGATAGATCAATTTAGTTTATTGATGTCTCCATCTGTTCTTTTTATAAATTATGGAGAATATAGCAATACAGATAATCTTTCTTATATTGAAATAAACGAAAGAACAGGTAGGCAAACAAAATTTGTTTTG
>JAONBD010000030.1 GCA_028376765.1 Candidatus Kapaibacterium sp. | reverse complement strand
CTTGTATTTTGTTTTTGGATTTGTAGCTTTCGGCTAAAAAAGGTAAGCCCCCACCTAAATCCTCTCACCTAAAAGGGTGAGGACTTGAAAAAAGCGAAAAAGTGTTACCAAGTGTTACCAGTTCTTTGAAAATGTGATGGAATTAAACGCATATCGAGGGAGTAATATTCCTAAAGTTTGGATTGCTTGAATATTATTTTTTAATTTGAAAAATGAATTTAACAAGAAATTGATACAATGAAAAAACTATACCCTATTCTAATATTTGTAATATTATTCACAGTTTATGCTCTCACAGCATATCCAGATTTGACTTATACAGACAATGGTGAGTTAGCTTCAGTAGCAACTACATTGGGGATTGCACACCCAACAGGCTATCCACTTTTTACTATAATTAGTAATTTATGGACTCAATTGCCAGTTTCTAGTTCCCAGATTTTTGAATTAAATTTACTCTCTTCATTTCTGACAGCACTTTCTGCTTATATTCTGTTCTTTACATTAAGGCAATTATTTGGTTCAAAAAATGATTTGTTCTCCTTTGGTGCAACTCTAGCCTATGGATTTGGTAATATAATATGGAACCAAGGTTTATTTTTGGAGGTTTATAGCCTTCATTTAGTATTAATTAATATGATTATATTAGTTTCAATAAAAACATTTTATAAGTTAAATTTACGTTATATTATTGCATTAGTATTTTTAATTGGCTTGAGCTTTGGGAACCATCTAACAACTGTTTTAATCCTTCCATCTTTCTTGTATTTATTAATATCAACAAAGAGCTTAAAAGGTAAAAATATCAAGCTTATTTTAACTTTAATTATTACTTTTTTAATTGGTATCAGCAGTTACCTTTATTTACCAATTGTTAGCTCGATGGATCCATTATTTAATTGGGGGAATGTTTCTAGGAGCTTTGAAAAGTTCATGTATCATGTACAGGGAAAACAATATCAGATATGGATGTTTAGCGATTCTGAGATATTTAAAAAAAATCTGATTGACTTTTTCTTTATGCTTCCTAAGGAGATGAATATTTTAACAGTATTTATTCCATTTGGAATATTTGGTATGCTCAATAAAAAGAAGAATATCGCAATCTATTTATTATTGCTTTGCTTTGCAAATGTAATATATGCAAGTGGCTATATAATCCATGATATCGAATCTTACTTTGCAATAGCCTTGCTTACCCTAGAGATTTTTGCACTATTCGGACTCTATGAAACTTTAAAAAATAAATCAAAATATTTACCATTAATATTTTTAGTGCCATTATTATCATTATTTATTAATTATCAAAATAATAACCATAGTGATGATAAAATTGTACCCGAATACATCAAGTTAACAATAGATCCGTTACCCAAAAATTCTATTGTAATTTCATCACAGTGGGACTTTTGGTGTTCTGGTTTTTGGTACAAGCAGCAAATAGAATCATATAGAAAAGATATTATTTTGATAGAAAAAGAATTGCTCCGCAGAACTTGGTATCCAGCTCAACTTTTGAAATGGTATCCAGAGCTGGAAACCTGCAGAAAAGAGGTTGATGACTACTTAAATATTCTTGAAGATTTTGAATCTGGAAAAGATTTTAACGGCAATGAAATACAAATAAAATATATAAAAATGCTTAATTCTTTTGTAGAAAAATTCGAAAATGAAAGAAATATTTATATGAGTTCCGATGTAATGCAAACAGAAAAGCAATTTGCATTAAAACATTATAAGTACCCTTATGGTATGCTTTTTCAAATTCTGAAACCCGAAAAAATATTTGTAAATCCGAATCCTAATGATTTTAATACAACAATTTTCAAGGCGATGGAAAGGATAAATCCAAATCATATTGACGAAGCTATTTTTGAAACTGCAGCTCAAAATTTTTCTGCTAATGCATATTATCAATTGTCGGAAAAAAACACTAAATTGGCTTATGATTTTGCAAATAAAGCCATTGAAATTGATTCGAATAATTTACTAGGCTTAAAAATACTTAATTCAATAAATACACAAAAGTAGAACCATGACATTTGAAGAAAAAATAAAAAGATTAGATGAAATTGCGAGTCTAATGGAAGATAACGAAACCTCCGTTGAGCAGCTTGTAACTTTATACGAAGAAGGAATGAAGCTTTCGAAAGAAGCAAAAAAGTTTCTTGATGAAGCCGAACAAAAAATTATTGATATTTCATCTCAAAAAGAATTTGATATTGCAGAGGGGTAGCTTGGATAGTTCTAACTTGTATTGTAGAGTTCATCAACCAATTGTAGATTTTGCGTTTCTATAAATAACTTAATTTTCTATTTAAACTCTTAGTAAATCAAGATTATTTACACTCCATTTAATGATTATTCGTAAATTGTATTGATAAAATATACATGAATTGAAAAAGATTTTTTAGATGGCGATACAATTTCATAAACTTGAAGTAGAAAAAATAATAAGAAGAACTAAAGATGCTGTAAGCGTTTTTTTTAAAGTCCCTAACGAGACTAAAGAACTCTGGAACTATAAATCTGGACAATACCTTACCTTAAAGTTTGATATTTATGGAAATTCGGAAAGAAGAGCTTACTCTTTATCAACAAGTCCGATAGCCGATACTGATTTTGGCGTTACAGTGAAAGAAGTTGATGGCGGAAAAGTATCTAGTTACATAAATAATACTCTTAAGGTTGGAGACATTGTCGATGTTATGCCACCACTTGGGAGCTTTACAACAGATTTAAATTCAAACAATTCTCCTAAATATTTTATGTGGGCTGGTGGAAGTGGAATCACTCCCATAATCTCTCTAATAAAGTCGATTGAAAAAGTACAGCAAAATTCTAAAATTAAGTTGCTATATGCTAATCAATCAGTTGATTCAATAATTTTTAAAGATGAATTAGAAGAATTATCTAATAATGAGAATATCTCTATAACTCATATTCTCGAAAAAGATAATGATGATTTAGCAGATATTATTGGTAGAATTACGCCTAATATATGTTCAGAACAAATAAAAAAGAATCCTGAATTTTTGAACGCAGAACACTTTATGTGTGGGCCTGCAGGTATGATGGATCAAATAACAGAAGCATTAAACGTGCTTAATATTTCTAAAAATTTAATACACAAAGAGCTTTTTACTGCTTCAGAAAATCAGGACAAACTAATTTCTAAGGATTCTGCAAATTCTGAAGAAAATGCTGAACCTGTAAAATCAGAAGTAACTGTAATGATTTATGGTGAAGAGCATACTATAACAGTAGAACCCGATGAAACAATTTTGCAAGCAGGGATTCGTCAAAATCTAGACCCTCCGTTCAGCTGTCAAATAGCAGCTTGTGCAACTTGCCAAGCAAAAGTTTTGGATGGTAAAATAGAGATGGAAGCAGATGATGCTTTAACTGAAGATGAAATTGAAGATGGATATGTACTAACTTGCGTTTCGCATCCGCTAACAAGTACTGCCAAAATTGACTACGACTATTAATTAATCATAATAATTTAAAGGATAAAAATCATGGTAGAAACACTAATACCTACACTGAAAAGAGTAAGCACTGGAATTCAAGGTGCTGAGAAACTAGACGATTTTTTGATTACTTCAACAGCACTACAAACTGTTGAGCAAGTAAAAAAGCAAAATGAAATTGAAGATGAATATTACCTGCGTTTAGGTACTAGAATGGGTGGATGTTCAGGTATCCAATACATGCTAGGATTTGATAGCGAAGTAAACGATAACGATAAAATTGTTGAAGTTGACGACCTTAAAATGGTAATAGATAATCATAGTCTGTTCTATTTACAAGGTGTTACTTTGGATTATGCCGAAGGTGCTCAAGGTGCTGGATTTACATTCAACAATCCAAATAACGAACATTCTTGTGGTTGTTCAAACTAATTCCGAGAAAAACGTACTAATTAAAAAGAAAAGCCTCCTAATTGTTAGGAGGCTTTTTTTAATTACACTTATCTTTGTTTATCATAAACAGAAGTTAATAATTATGAATTTGGCATTTTCATAGCTTCGTGAACTTCTATACTACAAGAGTCATTCCAACTGGTATGTGGGTGTTTTTGAAGAATCTTAACAGCTGATTCTATGTCCTCTGCTTGAATCATTGAATAGCCACAAACTTCTCTTGATGATGGTGTGCTTGAACCATCAGAATTAACTACTAGCCCTCCTCCGAGTGGCTGTCCAAAATCAACTAAGGCAGTGCCAGTATTTTTAGCCCACTCCATCCATTGTTTCATACCTTCGGCTTTTTCCTCAGGTGTTGAATTAGCTGATGCTTCTAGCAATTCATTTGACATGTGGTAGGTTACCATAAAATTTTTCATTGTATCTCCTTATTTTATTTTAATAATGTTATTACAAATATATAACGTTTGGATTGCTAAAAACAGGACGAAATAAAAAAGGCTTTAGAAAATAAATTCCAAAGCCTTTAATTATGAAAAGTTTGTGAGTTATATTATAGAATAATATTATCTTCTGTAACATTCTCTAAAGCATTAACCATTGCAGCTAAAGCCTGACCTGCAAGCATACCATCAATTACCCTGTGATCGTAAGTGATTGACATGTACATCATGTTTCTAATTTGTATAGAATCATGACCATTAGCTTCGATAACCATAGGACGCTTTTTAATAGCACCTACACCGATTATACAAGTCTGAGGTTGGTTAATAATTGGAGTTCCAAATAAAGTTCCAAATGTACCAACATTAGTTAATGTAATAGTTCCACCTTGGATATCATTAGGATCCAGTTTCTTAGTTCTTGCTCTATTTGCTAAGTCTGTAATGCTTCTTTGTAAACCAGTTAGGCTTAATCCATCAGCATTTTTTATAACTGGAACAATTAGATTTCCATCAGGTAAAGCTGTAGCAAAACCTAAGTTGACATTTCTGTGTTTAAGTATATTTGTTCCATCAACACTAACATTTAACATTGGGAATTGTCTCAAACCTTCTGTTAATGCTTTTGCAAAAAATGATGTAAATGTAAGTTTGATACCTTCTCTTTGTTGGAAGCTATTTTTTAATTTGTTTCTTAGGTTCCAAATGTTTGTCATATCAACTTCGGCAACTGATGTTACATGAGCAGAAGTTTGTTTTGATTGAACCATGTGAGCAGAGATTAGCTTTCTCATTCTATCCATAGGGATAACTTCTACATTGCTACCATAGTTAGCAGGAGCAGATGCTTGTGTAGGCTTAGGAGCAGGAGTCGAAGCCACATTAGTTGTTGGCTGAGCACTTGCTACTGGTGCCTGTACAGATCCAGCTGCTGGTCTGTTTTTGATATAATTAAATAAATCATCTTTAGAAACTCTTGAATCAACACCAGTTCCTGATATTGTTTCTAATTCCTCAAGACTCACTTTGTTGTCATTTGCAATAGCTCTAACTAGTGGAGAATAGAACCTTCCAGAGTTAGATTTTCTAGGAATTTCAAATGTTGAACCAGTTACTGTCTGTGTTGGAGCAGCTGTTTTAGCCGCTTGTTGCTGTGCAGGTTGTGAAGGAGCAGCTGCAGGTGCTGGTGCTGGTTTTGCTTCTGGTTTAGGAGCTGGTGAAGGTGTTGCTACTGCACCACTTCCACTAGTAATTTTTGCAATCACAGTTCCAACTTCAACAGTTTCTTCTTCTTGTACTAAGATTTCAACTAATGTACCTTCAACAGGTGAAGGAACTTCAGTATCCACTTTATCAGTTGAGATTTCAAGAATCATCTCATCTCTTTCAAGTTTATCGCCTGGTTGTTTTAACCACTTAACTATAGTACCTTCTTGCAGGGATTCGCCCATCTTTGGCATTACTAAGTCAGTAACATCTCCACCACTTGTAGCTGCAGGAGTTGGCTCGGGAGCTGCTGGAGCAGGTGCAGGTGCAGGTGCAGGAGTTGGTTCTGGTTCAGCTTTTGGCGTTGAAACAGGAGCTGGAGCTCCGCCTTCGGTGTCTATTATTGCGATAGGTGTACCTACTTCAACCGTTTCCTCTTCTTGCACTAAAATTTGTGTTAATGTTCCTTCTACTGGAGATGGAACTTCAGTATCTACTTTATCAGTTGAGATTTCAAGAATCATCTCATCTCTTTCAATTTTATCACCAACTTGCTTTAACCATTGTGTGATAGTACCTTCTTGTAGGGATTCGCCCATTTTGGGCATAACTACTTCATGTTGCATTAGTAATCTCCGCTGTCTGCTTTATTTTTGTTTACTTTTAGTTTATTTAGTTGTTTGCAAATTAATTAATTACTTTATCAATAGCAAAATTACTTATCGTGCTTTTTGTTGTAAAACTAAACTAACGAAGCATATTATAATCTTTTATTTTATTTTCGTAAATTGTATTTTTACTTTAAATAATAAAAAATTCAAATGCACTACGCCATACCTATTACTCAAAAATTAAGAAAACTTGTTCGTTCATTAAATCAAAAGCAAAATAGAGATCAGAATCATCTATTTTTAGCTGAAGGTGAAAAGCTTTGTGGAGAGGCATATAAATCTGACTTTCAAGTTGAATTATTAGTAGTTAGGGATTCTCCTGCTGCTGAAGTTTTGGAAATTGTAGATAATTTTGCCGATGAAGGTATTCCAATTTATAATGCACCAAAACATCAGTTCGATCAAATGGCTACTACTAAGTCGCCACAAGGTATTGTTTCGGTTATTACAAAAAAAGAATTACCAATTACACCAAATGAAAATGTAGTAATTCTTGACGGTGTTAATGATCCTGGTAATCTAGGAACAATAATTAGAACTGCAGAATGGTTTGGTTTCAAGCAAGTGATAATTGGAAGTGATAGTGCCGATCACTTTAATCCCAAAGCAGTAAGATCTTCGATGGGAGCTATCTTTAGAATGCCAGTCAAATCTTATGATGATTTAGCTGAAGAAGTAAAAGAAAATTTTGGTGAAATCGAACTTTTTGGTGCAACTTTAGACAATAAAAAGTATATGATTGATAGCAAACCTAAAGGTAAATTTGGTTTGGTCTTTGGTAGTGAGTCACATGGAATAAGCAAAGACTTGATAGCTCAGCTTACATCTAATTATACAATAAAAGGAATTGGAGATACTGAATCTTTAAATGTTGCAATTGCAGCTGGAGTTTCTTTTAACCATTTTTCTCAATTCATTAAGAACTAAATGTTCGATCAAAAGAAAAAAGAAAGTGTTACTAGCCAAATACTTGAATTCATGCGATTCAAGAAAGTCCCCGTAAAATTACATCAATTATCAAAGCATCTTAATATAGATTCTCATTCCCCTGAATATAAGACTTTAGATGAACTTTTAGATGAACTTGCTACTAATTTAGTTATAGAAAAACTTACTCGTAGAAGGTATGCTTTGGCAGGATCTTCAAATACTAACGTGATTGGTATTCTATACGTTGAACCCTTAAAATCTTATGTTATTGATGAAGATAAAAACGCAAAGGTACACATTAGAAACAGGTTTTTATCAAATGCATTACATGGAGATAAAGTTGAAGTAGAGCTTTTAGTAGATCCCAAAAGAAAACTTTTTGGTAAAGTGATTGATGTATTAGAAAGAAATGTTACCAAGCTTAAGGGTAAAGTAGATTTTGACGGTAATGAGTATTTTTTCATCCCTGAATCTGAACATTACTTATTTGATTTTCACATTCCTTCAGATAAATTGAAAGGTGCTAAAGATAGAGATTTTGTAACTGCTCACATTTTAGAGTGGAACAATTCTACTTCGAACCCTTCTGTCGAAATTGATGAAGTTTTAATGAACTTAGAAAGTAATGCTTATAAGTATGATGCAATTGTTGCAGAATTTGAACTTAATCCACACTTCCCTAAAGAAGTAGTAAAAGAATCAGAGGAATATGATATTCCTAAAGCTAAGAGCAAATACCCTGGTAGAATGGATCTTAGAGATGAACTTGTTATTACAATTGATCCTGATGATGCAAAAGATTTTGATGATGCATTATCATTGATGTTTCTAGAAAATGGAAATATTGAGCTAGGTGTTCATATTGCAGATGTTAGTCATTACGTAAAAGAAAACTCAGAATTAGATATTGAAGCAAGAAATAGAGGCAATTCAACTTACTTAGCAGATAGAGTTGTTCCTATGTTACCCGAAAGGCTGTCTAATAATATTTGTTCACTAAAACCAAATACTATAAGGTTTGCACATACTGTATTTATTGAATACGATAAAGAATGTAATGTCGTTGATTATGAAATTGCTGAAACAGTCATCAAATCAGATAAGCGATTTACTTATGATGATGTATTTAAGATAATTACCGATCAAGATGGATTGCACAAAGATTTGATATTAGCAATTGATAAATTAGCTTTAGATTTAAGAAAAAAAAGATTCTTAAAAGGAGGAATTAATTTTGAAACATCTGAAGTTAAATTCTCTTTCAATGATAAAAAAGAACCTATTGAGGCTAAATTAAAAAAATCGAATCGTGCCACTCAACTTGTAGAAGAATGTATGCTTGCAGCTAACCAAGTTGTAGCAAAACATTTTACTAATCTTACAAAAGATTTTATGCTTTCTGCTCCAGTTCCTACAATTTATAGAGTTCACGAAAATCCAGATACTGAAAAGATAGATCAAGCAGTAGAATTTGTTGCAAGTTTAGGATCAGTACCCAAAAAGAAAAATCTGACATCTAAGGACATCAATAAAATAATTGAAAATTTTCATGGTAAACCAGAAGCTGATTTAGTTAATTCAGTTTTGATTAGGTCGTTACCAAAAGCATTTTACGATCCAGGAAGCAAAGGACATTATGGCTTAGGCTTTCAAGATTACACTCACTTTACATCACCGATAAGAAGATATGCCGATTTAATAGTTCATAGAGCAATTAAAGAATATGCAAAAGGAAAACCAGAAATCCCTAGGCTAAGAACTCTTCAAGTTTTTATGCAAGGTGTATCTAAACATATCTCTGAAACTGAAAGATTTTCGATGGATGCTGAAAGAGCTTCTACAAAGCTTACTCAAACAATTATTTTATCCAGTAGAATTGGCGAAGAATTTTTAGGGACAGTTACTGGTGTTACCAATTTTGGTGTTTTTGTAATGGTTGATGATGTATTTGCAGAAGGTCTTGTAAGAATAAAGAATATCGGAGCCGATTACTATTATTTTGATGAGAAACGTTACCGATTTGTGGGTAAAAGAACCAAAAAGCAAATAAAGATTGGTACAAAAATGCACATTAGAGTTGCTAAAGTAAATACTGAAAAAAGAATTATCGATTTTGATTTTGTATCACTTATTAAAGAGAGCAAACTCGATGGATAGTCCTACTCGAATACATACTAATTCTAATCCTAAACATAAATTTAGAGGGAAGTTATTTGCTAAGCTTGCTCAGTATCCTAATTTGTTAATCATTTACAAAGCAGTAGCAATGATTATGGTTTGGGTAGGTGTTTGGGGCTTAATAGATCTGTATATTTTCCCTAATAGCCCAACAATAAGGTATGTTCTTGTGATTTCATTAGGGATATTTTTTCTGTATATTGATGATGGTTCTATTGATGAACTTGCTAATGTTAACCCTAGTAAATATTCTGAAAATATCTTTGAAGACCAAATTGAAAATGAAAACCAAGAGAGTAAATAATGTTTACTGGACTAGTTGAAGAAATTGGTAAAATAAAAAATATCAAGGCTATTGGAGCCGCAAGAAGATTTAATATTACTGCTAAAAAAGTACTTACTGATGCAAAAATTGATGACTCTATATGTGTTAATGGGTGTTGTTTAACCGTAGTAGAAAGTGATTCAAATTCATTTTCTGCTGATGTAATCGAAGAATCTATTCGAAAAACTAACTTAGGAACATTAAAAATTGGCGATGTTATTAATCTTGAAAGATCGCTTCTCCCCACTCAGCGATTAGGTGGTCATATTATGCAAGGCCATGTTGATACTGTCGGCAAGGTTGTTTCAATAAAACCAGAAAGTTCAGGCAAACTAGTTACTATTTCTTTTGATGGAAAATATCGCAAGTATATTGTTCCAGTCGGATCTATTGCTATAAATGGTATTAGCTTAACGGTAGCTAAAGTTGAATCTAACACCTTCACTGTTGCTATAATACCACATACTTGGGAAAATACTAGTCTAAAAATTATTCACCCTGGTGATAGTATCAATTTAGAATTTGATGTACTTGGTAAATATGTAGAAAATATGGTTAAGTTTAAATAAACCAACTCCCCAGAAAATACTTTAAAAATTACTATTACTAATTATGACAATTGAACTAATTGTCATTATTTTGTAACTTGTACCTTTATTCAAAGACTACTATTCAATTGAGGATAAAATGGCAGGACACAGTAAATGGGCTAACATTCAGCACAGAAAGGGTAGGCAGGATGCTGCTCGATCTAAAGTTTTCACTCGTTTATCAAAAGAAATTACAATTGCAGCAAGGGAAGGTGGGGGTGATCCTGACGCTAACCCAAGATTAAGGCTTGCTATTAAAACAGCCACCGGGCAGTCTATGCCTAAGGATAACATAAAGAGAGCTTTGCAAAAAGGAACTGGAGAGGGCGGTGGTGCTTCAGTTGAGGAAATTACTTTTGAAGGATATGCTCCTGGTGGAACAGCAGTTATTGTTGAGACCATGACTGATAACAGAAATAGAACAGTTTCCGATGTAAGATCTACATTTGGAAAAGCTGGTGGCAATCTTGGTGAAAACGGCTCGGTAATGTGGAATTTCGAAAGAAAGGGTGTTGTTGCCATTAAAACAAATGATAAAAGTGAAGAAGAATTGATGGAGATTGTTTTAGAGGCTGGCGGTGAGGATTTAGAATATGATTCTGAGTCTAGCAGAGTAATTTGCGACATGACTGATTTAAATATTGTTTCAACTTGGCTAGACGATAATGGCTTTGAAATAACAGAGAATGGGTTGGAGTATATTGGCAATACCATGAATAAAGTAGAAGAAATTGGAATGGCCAAAAAAGTTTTAAATTTCATTGATAAAATGGAAGATTTAGATGATGTACAAGCCGTTTACACCAATATTGAAGTCGATGATGCTATTGCGGAACAACTTTAATGATTATATTTGGAATAGACCCAGGTTCAGTAAATTGTGGCTGGGGAGCTATTTCTTGGGATGGTCAGAAAGCCCAATTAATTGAATATGGAGTATTAAAAGCAAAAAAAATGGAAGATGAACTTCCTAAAAGAATTGGATATATTTATAATAAAATTATTGAAAAAATAAATACCTGCAAACCAGATATATTCTGCTTAGAATCTGTTTTCTTTTCAAAAAATCCACAATCACTTATCAAATTATCTCATGCTAGAGCAGCTGCAATGTTGGCTGGTGTTAACTCCAAACTAGAAATTGTTGAGTATTCTCCTAATGAAGTTAAAAAATCCGTTGTTGGAAAGGGACACGCTAGTAAAGAGCAAGTAAAGTTCATGGTTCAAAAAATTATTAATATTAAAGAAACTAATGAATTATTTGATGCTACAGATGCTTTAGCTGTTGCATTGTGCCACGCATTTCGGGGTGAAAGTTCAACTAAAAAATCTAATTCATGGAAGAACTTTATTAAAGATAACCCAACAAGAGTAAAATAATTATTTTAATATAAAATCAATTCTTTCAGGTTTTGAGTCAATATTATTTAGCAAGGGAATATCAAGCAAATCACACATTAATGGGTATAAATCAATTATTTTCATTGTCCCAGTTTTCAGACATTTTATATCGGGTCCACCTGCTAAAAATATACCATGCATAGAAAGGTTACTTGGCAAATAACCATTAGCATTTTTTATGGGTAAACTTGACTGATCAAAATTTTTATTTATAATTAAATTCTCCAAATCTGCTATTATTAGGGCACTCCCAGTTAATGGAGAATTATTATAATTTAATTCCTTTGGATAATTTGGCTTTAAATAAGTTTTAATTCCATCTCTTAAACCAAGTCTTGCTCCCAAGCTTTTAATACTTTTCGGTTTTCCTTCAAGGATAAGAAAAGATCCATAGTTTTGTATTATTATATCTTTAAACGAACTTAATTCATTTTCTATTGAAATTAGATTTCCATTAGTAATATCCTGAGTCCCACCATTAGAAACAATTAAATAATTAAAATTAATTATATCATTATTATAAAGATTTGTAAAAATATCCTTTACTTTTTTATCATAATCTAAAATCAAATTATCAAATTGCTCTGTATTTTCTTGGTAATTTAATAGTTTATCATTTTTTAAGTAAATCATTATTAAATCTGCATTAGACAATGTTTCACCAGAGAGGGTAGTCAATACAAAATCTGACACACTCGAATCATTTGCAAAAACAGAAATATCTGCTCTCCTTTTGTAAGATTTAACGTTTGATGCAGGCCAATTAAACCCAGCAGTAATTCTTCCATTTTGTTTAGCCCATTCCCAAATAAACCTTCCATAAAACCAATCTGGGTTTTGAGTAGTGCTGCTATCAGATATAGAAAAACCCTCACCAAGATTAAAGTCCTTAAAGTTATTTGCGATTATTCCATGGTTTATGGGATATAATCCAGTTGATAATGATATAATATTTGGAAATGATTTAACAGGAAAAACAGGCTCTAAACCTGGCGAATCGACTCCCTTTAATGCTAATTGTGACATAAACTCACACTTGCTTAATTGACTTGATTTAACATTATCTAAACAAATCACAATTAATGGAGTTGTTGCAAATAGGCTAGTGGATAATAATATAATTATGTAAAGTGGAATAAATGCCATAAATTTAAGTTTAAGTGTAAATTCAAAAATAACAAAAAGGAGTTAATAATATGGATTCTATTCAATTAGATTTAAGCTCGATTCAGGAAATGTTAGTGAAATTTTCTATGAATTTGGTTGCTGCATTAGTTGTTTTTATTATTGGTCGAATAATAATTGGTGCTATTTCCAATTCAGTAAGGAAGAATCTTGATAAAAAAGATTTTGAACAAACTAAAAAGAACTTTTTAGTTGGATTAATCAGGACAGTACTTAATGTTGTTCTGCTAGTTAGTATTGCTGGTATTATGGGTATTTCTACCACATCAATTTTGGCTTTATTAGGCTCTGCTGGTTTAGCAATTGGTCTTGCATTGCAAGGATCTCTTTCTAATCTTGCTGGTGGTTTCTTGCTAATGGTACTGAAACCATTCAAAGTTGGTGATGTTATAGAAGCTCAAGGAATAACAGCAGCTGTTCTTGAAATAAATATGCTAAATACTAAGCTTAAGTCCCCTGATGCTAAAATAATTTATTTGCCAAATGCACCTCTTGCCGGAGGAAATATCATAAATTATTCAGAGGAACCAAAAAGACGACTTGACCTTACTTTTGGAATTGGATATTCTGATGATATAGATAAAGCAAAAGCTATTTTACAGAATATTATGGATACAGATCCTCGCGTTATTAAAGGCGAAGCTAATATGATAAAAGTAGCTGCTCTTGCTGATTCGAGTGTAAACTTTACCTGGAGAGCTTGGGTCAAAGCTGAAGATTATTGGCCTCTTAATTTTGATATGCATGAAAAAGTTAAAAAAGAATTTGATACTAATAACATCTCTATTCCATTTCCGCAGACTGATGTACATCTATTCAAAGAAAATTAATAATCAAGATTAAAAAGCATAAATACCAAATCTCTTTTCTAAAATTAGAAAAGAGATTTTTTTTGTTATTTACTAATACTTACATCATCAGAAAATAATTTGTTTGTTTAAGGGTACATCTAATAAGTTTTTAAACCAAATATCTAAAAATATTTTTATGTATAGTTCAATAATATTTCTTTTGTTACTAGTTTCTGGCTCTCAAAAAACAATAGTAGATTTTAACAAGAAATCCAATTTAAATGGCTGGAGAGTAGTTGATGATGTTGTTATGGGTGGTAGATCATCTGGCAATATCAGAATTGATAACAAGGGCTTCTTTGTTTTTGAAGGATCAGTATCACTTGAAAATAATGGTGGATTTTCATCAGTTAGATATGCGTTTGATAAAATGAATGTTGAGAAATTCACTAAAATGGTAATTAGGTTAAAGGGCGATGGCAAGGATTATCAATTTAGAATAAAAGATAAATCTTCAAAATATTACTCTTACATTTATACCTTTTCAACAAACAAAAAATGGGAAAATATAGAAATACCACTATCTGAATTTTACCCTTCTTTTCGAGGTAGGAAATTAGATATACCAAATTTTGCTCATAGTGCTATCGAAGAAATTGCTATTTTAATTGCAAACAAAGAAAATGAAGATTTTAAGCTATTGGTTGATAAAATAAACTTAGAGAAATAATATTAATTTTATCAAATATTTTATTCCCAAATATAATACCAATTTTATCGTATATTGCTCATAACATTAAACCTGGTAAAAATACTTGAACAATAGCTTGGATATAAATGCAATTAGAAATGATTTCCCAATATTACATAGGGAGATTAACGATAAATCTATAATTTATCTCGATAATGCAGCTTCGACCCAAAAACCATCTTTGGTAAGCAATCGTGTCAAAGAATATTATGACAGTCTCCACTCTAATATTCATAGGTCTATCCATACTCTTGGACAATTGGCAACTATTGCCTACGAAGAAACAAGAGAAAAAGCAGCCAAGCTTATAAATGCAAAAAACAAAGAAGAAATAATATTTACCTATGGAACAACGGATTCAATAAACCTAGTAGCATCCAGCTTTGGTAGATCTCAACTAAAAGAAGGTGACGAAGTTATAATTTCGGCAATGGAACACCATGCCAATATTGTTCCTTGGCAAATGTTAGCCGAAGAAATAAAATTTAAACTAGTTGTTGCTCCAATTAACCAAAAAGGTGAGTTGATTTTTGAAGAGTTTGAAAAATTAATCAACCCCAAAACAAAGTTTGTTTCAATTGTATATGTTTCTAACTCTCTGGGAACAATAAACCCAATTAAAGAAATAATAACTGCTTCAAAGAAAGTTGGGGCAGCAGTAATGGTAGATGCAGCACAAGCTATTCAGCACTTTCCTATTGATGTACAAGACTTAGATGCAGACTTTTTATGCTATTCAGTTCATAAGCTTTACGGGCCAACTGGAGTTGGTGTATTATGGGGTAAAAAAGAAATCTTAGAAAAAATACCGCCTTACCGAGGTGGTGGCGAAATGATTGAAAAAGTTACATTTGAAAAAACTACATTCAATGAACTACCTTTTAAGTTTGAAGCGGGAACACCAAATATTGCTGGTGTTGTAGGCTTTGGAGCAGCTATTGATTACATAGAATCAATTGGTTTAAAAAACATTAACAACTACGAAACAGAATTGTATTCATATATGAAGAAAATATTTTCTGATATTGATGGGATTAATCAAATTGGACAAGCTGAAAATCAATGTTCTGTATTTTCATTTGTAGCAGATAAAGCTAACATCACAGATATTGCAACAATGCTAGATATGAATGGAATTGAAATGAGAACTGGACATCATTGCACGCAACCATTGATGCAGTTTTTTGGAATAGACGGTACATGTAGATCTAGTATTTCTTTCTATAATACTAAGGAAGAAATTGATTTTGTTGCAGAAACACTAAAGAGAATTTTAAGAAAACTGAGGAAATAATGTCAGAAGAAACTTTAACTAATACCGAAAAGTGGGAAGACCTTTTTGAGGAAACTGACCCCACCCAAGCACCTGATTCTTCTAAATCAAATGAAATGAATCAGAAGTTTATGGATGTTAAGGATCGAGAGAAAGCAAATGCGGATCTTGAGGTAAAAGTTTATAACAAAATCAAAGAAATATTTGATCCAGAAATACCTGTAAATATTTACGAGCTAGGACTAATTTACGATGTTTCTATCACTGAGCTAAATGAAGTTGTTGTACTTATGACGCTTACAGCTCCAAATTGCCCTGAAGCAGGTGGGATTCCAATGGAAGTTGAAAAACAAGTAAAGACTTTAGAAGAAGTTAAAGATGCTAAGGCTCTCCTTACATTTGATCCACCTTGGGATATGTCTATGATGAGCGAAGAAGCTAAATTTGAACTCGGAATGCTATAAAAAAATTATGCTACATATTCTTAACTCAAGAATATGTAGCTATTTGAAAAAAGTTTGTCATCCTTTTTCAATTATACCTGTTACATATATATATCGCATTCCCCAAAAATATATACCTAATATATATTTTATTCAGCTCCATATTTTATAGCAATTTCTTACTTAATATTTTAATATCTGCTTTGTTAATGTTCTCAAACTTTTTAGGTGAGAGGATATAGTAGGGGCTACCTTCTTTGGGCGAAAGCTAGCAATCTCAAAACAAAATACAAGAAAATCATTTATACATATTATATAAATGGTTTATAAAATAAGGGTAATGCTAAGAAATAAAAATATTTATTATATTATGCTAATAGAAGTAATCAAAAATGGAATTACTATTGATTATTTTATCATTAAAATATGATGGAGATGTCCTTATGCACAAAATACTAATCTTTTTTTTAGCTATAACAGGCTATCTGCAAGCACAAACGCCAGAGCCAAACGAGCTACTCGCCGAACCCGATACAATATGGACTAGAGATTTCGGAGGCATTACTTATGTTGAGTTCTCACCTGATGGATCAAGAGTTATTGTTAGTCAGCGAAATGAATATTATATATATGATAGCTTTACTGGCGAAGAAATTACTAAACATATCTTTTCAAATCCTTTTTACAGAGCAAGATTCGTTTTTGATTCATATCACGTTTTAACAACAGGTGGAGAAATTAATAATCTTATTGATAGCACTAGGGTTGAGCTAAAGGATGAAAATATTTCGCTTAATAATGGTTCTCATATATACGCTGTAAACCACAATTTAAATTATTTATATTCCTATGACAATGACAATAATCTAATAATATGGGACTTAGAAGCAAACAAGCTTGTAGAGTATTTAGATTATCAAATTGACATACGACATATTGAAATATCACCAGATAATAAGTGGCTCGTTATATCACAAAATACACATGGAGATGGTCATATATGGTTGTATGATATTTCTGGTGATGGACTTCTTAAACACAAAAAACATGTTTATTCTAGCGAATTTATGGTATCTGTATCAAATC